>JAPLCP010000060.1 GCA_026392155.1 Armatimonadota bacterium
ACCTCAGCCTTAATGATCTCTGAAAAAGGAGCGTAGGTAAAGAGCATCAAGCGGTATGCTCCAGGGATCGTCAGACGGTAAGCCTCTGTGGTTGGCTCGTAGCGCAGGATACCTGCTTGAACCTGATCCAGAGAGATCTCCATGCTCGCGGTACGCCGCTCCTCTACCGTCCACGTACGCCGAACGAGAAGATCATCGGGGAAACGCTGAAGGTGAGATTGGCAGGCAAACTGGTGCAGTGTATAAAGAGAGTCGAGACTTTGCTCCGTATCCAGAACATATACCTGTTCTTTAGATTTACGTGCCCAAAAGCAATAATAATCGTCATTGACAAGTTCAATACTTTGCCCACTTTGGAACCGAGCAAAGACCCCTTCGAAGCAGTAAGGAGCCGAGGTGCGATCCAAACCTACCACTGCCTCCAGCCGCGCGACTTCCGCATGTTCCGAGTGCTCAAAGTGCCAGACATAGATAACGCTTCCTGTGCCTCCATAGTCCCAAAGAAGCAAAGAGTTCGGGAGGAACCCCAGTGTCCGTAGCTCCTTTTCTTTGCTCTGAAAGTGCTCTTTTACCTTGGGAGGAAGCGTTTCCAGGGTTAGCTCAGTAATGGCAATCTGCTTAGTCCAGGTACATTTCCGGTAAAGCCAGGCAGGCACAAGAACTCCGTAGTAGATTGCAAGGCTGAGTAGGAGAACCTGCCACAAGCTTAGCATCACGATCCTCCTCTAGGCGCTCTTAGGTTTCTTGCGCTCGCTGGTTCGCACACCACCGACGGCTTCGTACTCGCTACTGTCGCGACCGTACTTTCCAGCGGCTTTGGAAAGCACCCGGCTACTGAAGGTTCTGTGCCGATGACGCTCCCAAGCGCATAGACCGCATCATAATCGGTAGCCTTAAGCAGATCCTCATCCACCTCACGGGGCATTGTATTTTCCATAGCCCTATTGTATTTTCCCCTACCAGTCGTGGACGCTTCCATCGGCGCGGCGGCAGACGGGCAGGTAGTTGCGCTGGTAGGGATATTTCTTGGCCGCCTCCTCATTGATGTCGCAGCCCAAGCCGGGTTTCTCCGAGGGCCAGAGCCTGCCATCTTTATATTCGGGAGCGCCGGGGAAGACCTCGTGGACGATCTCCGGGAAGAAGACCATCTCCTGCACCCCAAAGTTGGGGATCGAGACATCCACATGCACATTGGCGCAGTGGGTCGCCGGGCCGATGTCGCCGGGGCCGTGCCACGCGGTCTGGATGGAGTAAGGCTCCGCTAGGACGGCGATCTTCTTGGCCTCGGTAATCCCCCCGATATGCCCGATGTCGCAGCGGATAAAGTCAATCAGCTGCTCGGTGAAGAGCGGCAGGCACTCGTATTTCGAGTGGAACAGCTCCCCCATCGCCAGTGGGGTTGTGGAGGCGTCGCGCACTAATCGAAAGCTCTCTTTATGCTCGGGGCGCAGGGCGTCCTCAAGAAAGAATAAGTGGTAGGGTTCGAGCTCTTTGGCCAGGCGCGCCGCCTGAATCGGGTTCAGACGCTCGTGGACATCGTGGAGAAGATTGAGCTCATCGCCAAGCTTGTCTCGGAGATACGTAAACATCTTCGGGACGACTCTCAGATAGCTGGCGGGCTCCCAGTTTCCCTCGACGTGGGGCATCGAGCCACCGTCGCCGCTGCCTTTTCCCAGCCAGCTCGCACTCGCGGCTTCAGCGGCACCGCCCATGCCGTAGGTCGAGGTCGCGCCCGGAACGGGGCACTGGACACGGATGTGCGAGAAGCCTCTGGCCATCGCCGCACGCACGGAGTCCTCCAGCTCCTCGTTCGTGTGACCGCCGCAGTGGGTGTAGGCCCAGGCCCCCTCGCGAGTCTTACCGCCTAGGAGCGAGTAGACGGGCAGCCCCGCCCGCTTGCCTTTAATGTCCCAGAGCGCGATATCAATCCCGGCGAGCGCCGTCATCAGCACCGGGCCGCCGCGCCAATAGGTTCCTCGGAAGAGCATCTGCCAGATGTCTTCGATCTGGTCGGGGTCGCGGCCAATCAGCAGTGGCGCGAGATGCTCTTGTAGCGCAGCGGCGACCGCGAGCTCCCGGCCATTGAGCGTGGCATCGCCCACGCCATACAGACCCGGCTCATCGGTGAGAATCTTGACAGCGACATAGTTTCGTCCGGGGCACGTCACGATCACCCGGACTTCGGTGATTTTCATGCTCCTCTCTTCACCATAGAAAGCAAAAACCCCTCCCATGCCATGCATGAGAGGGGCAATTGATCAGGCTCCCCCGCCACCCCCAAGACCTAGCTTGGGATCGGGTTTGTACTTAGGATCGTTGGGGTTATCTGGTTTCACAATCACTCCAGGAGCCTCACTTGAAGCCCCTTTACTCAGCTTCCAGATCATGAGTCCTAGTCCCACGACCGCAACGATTCCAACCACAATGAGCATCAGAGGGCTCACTTTTTCTTTCATCAAGAGTTCCTATGGATCGGGGTAGCAGGAATCCGAAATATTAAACTTCACGCGGGCATCATTAATGTCCATAGCGGGGTTTAACCAGTAGGATGTATCTGCACAGTTAATCGTCGCATTCGGTTTCCAGAGAAGCGCAGTTCCTTTGTACCACTTGGCATGACCATCAAAAAATGTCAGGTTCGTCCCCTCTTGATGACGTGCCCCGATACTCCCTGCGGATGTTGCCGTATAGGGAACATTGAGACCCGTATTACCAAAGAGATAGCCACGGAATCCACCCCCAAGATCACCCGAAACAGAGTCTGCGAACATCACGTTCTTCGCAGGATACTGAATAGAGGGAATACTCGGTAGAATCATTGCCCCACAACCATCAGGTGTGGTATTGTACCAGCCACTGATGGTCTGATTATAACCAATAGAGAGCCGCCCACGGTTATTTGTTGCAGGAATGGTGGCATCCCATTGCGTCCACTGATCGCAGTAGCTTGTATTTTGTGCCGACCCACAAACAAAAATCTGCTTATTTTTGATGTAGGGCATCATGGTATCCGTCCATAGCTTCTGGGTAGGGCCCGTAGGCCCCGTACTAGGACATGCCTGATAGCGTGGCAAAACGGTTTCATCATAATCTTGTAGATACATCATGAACGCAGTGCCAAGCTGGCGCATATTGGAGAGACAAGAGACAGAACGTGCTTTATCGCGCGCTTGCGCAAACACGGGGAAGAGAATCGCTGCTAAGATCGCAATTATAGCGATAACAACCAGTAACTCGATCAGCGTAAACGCAGATCGCTTTTGATGATGAGACATTCTTTACACCTCGCAAAGGTTTAGTTTAGGAAACAACCTGTGTTCGAAGGTGCGATCAACTTTTCATTATGTTTTTATAACTGATAACCGCTTGACGAGAATCATAACCTATATCCCTTTAGTCGTCAAGGATAAATTAAATTTTTTTTCATGAAAATTCCAGATAGCCTGTCAGGTGTCTCTTTTACACGCTCCAGCAGGGAGAGGCGCTCCCCTCCCAGATAGTCGAACTTGACACTGCGCACACCGTCCACTTGAAAGTTAAGCACTGTCGCTTGTGTTTTGGAGGCCCGGATCGTGTCACGTAGCAGCGTGCTGGTGAAGGGCTGGCCATTGAGGAGCGTGAGCGTGTTGCCGACACTCAACCCTGCTTGGGCGGCAAATGAGTCGGGTTCGATGGCGACGAGCTTTCCTTCCTGCACCCGAAATCCCAGCGAAGAGCGGAAGTCCGTGAGGGTCTCACGCTCGCGCTTGGGGTCGTGGACTTCCCCAAGGCGCTCCGGCCAGCCCGAGAGCTCCAGACCGAGGCGGGGCGCTCGTGTGTCGAGTGAGTCAAAGCGACTGTGAAGCCACTCAGCCCAGTTATAGGTGGGCAGGGTTGCCTTCAGTGCCGCAACAAGCTCGTCTTCGGTGTAGGGTTTCACTTCCGAACCACGATTGATCCCCCCAAAGAAGCGCCGACAAAAATCGTCCAGCGAGAGCTTCTCATTACTCTTCTGACGAATCAGCGCATCGGCCTCCAGCCAGTGGAGCATGCTCTCGTAGTAGACATCGTTGGAGAGCCTCAGCCGCTTGCCATCACCCTTGCTCGCGATCAGGGGGTAGGCCAGTGCTGCCTCACGGAGCGACTGCCACTTGCGTGCCTCACGCCCATCCAGCGAGAGGAGCGTTTGCCGCAGGTGCTCCCGCTCGGCCTCAAAGGGATAGAAGCCACAGCGCACCATCAAGATCTCTCCCAGATACTCCGTCATGCCCTCATAGACCCAGAGCAAGTCCGTCGAGAGCGGCTGGTTGAAGGTCTTGCCTGCGAGGCCATACGGACGCCGAAACTTGCCGTTCCAGCTATGGACATACTCGTGCGGTAAGAGATTCGCATTCCACTGTCCGGGCACTCCTGTGCCATCCCCCAGCGCATTGGGCCGCAGAACATTGACCGTGGACTCATGGTGCTCCAGGCCATACTGCGGCAGCCCCGTGGTGAGCGCGAGCAGGAAATTGAATTTATCGTAGTGCCGCGCCCCGAAGAGTGCTGCACTCTCCGTGACGAGCTTTTTCATGCAGGCGAGCACATGGGCATTGGGAGTCGCTCCTTCGTCGCTATCGGCAATCACCGCCAGTGTGTGCGAGACGCCATCCGGGCTGGGTAGCTCGAAGCGCTTGAGGTACTTTCCCGCAAAGATCGGAGAGTCGGCGAGGCGCTCCAGTGAGACTGTGGGAGTGCTCGGTAGCGATGTCGCCTTCTGCCAGCCGTCGGGCAGTAGGAGAGTAGGGGCAAGCTGTGTCGTGCGGATATCGGCACCCCGTGGTGCCAGAAAGAGCGCACTGGGATTGATCACCGCCAGATTCGCGGTCGCTGCCACCCCATAGGCGATCTCGTCGGTATCGCCTTGCCGGGGAAGATAGTCAAAGTGCGCCTCTAGCTCTTTGGCTCCTGCGGGTACGGTAAGCTGGAAGGCATAGCTATCGTAGCCATCGCGCCGCCACGCAACACTCTTTCCACCTGCCAAGAAGCCCAGCCGCACCACATTCTGCACCGGCCCGACGGGCTCATGCATTCCAGGAATCCACTTGGGATACTCCAGAGTCAGCGGCCCTGGCTTCACGGGGAAGCGCAGTTTCACATGGACAACTTGCTTGCTACTTACCTCACGCGCATCTATCGTGAGGGTGATTGCAGGAGGCGGAGCGGCGAAAAACGGCATGGGCTTATCTTACCTGAAAAGACAAGAGCCTCCTGTGCTCAAACACAGGAGGCTCGCTAGACTCGCACTGTTAAAACTACATACGGCGGTTCTTGGCGGTTTCTCCGCCTTGAGCCACCACCATCTCGGCCTGCATGAGCATGTTCTCCAGCTCGGTGCGGTTCATGGCCTTGGCAAGCGCATTCTCCTTCGTGATGACGCCCTTCATGGTCATATCACGCAGACACATGTCCATGGTCTGCATTCCGATATTTCCCGAGGTCTGGATCATGGACGTGATCTGGTGGGCCTTGGCTTCACGGATCAGGTTGCGGATCGCGGGTGTGGCGATCATGATCTCCTGAATGCAGACACGACCTCCCCCAATGCGGGGCAGAAGCTGCTGGGTAAGCACGGCAATCAGGTTGTTGGAGAGCTGCAGGCGGATCTGCTCCTGCTGTCCGGGCGGGAAGGAGTCCACGATACGGTCAACAGTGGAGGCCGCTGAGTTGGTGTGGACGGTCGCAAAGACAAGGTGGCCCGTTTCCGCCGCCGAGACGGCGAGCGACATGGTTTCAAGATCTCGCATCTCCCCCACCAGAATGACATCCGGGTCTTCTCGGAGAGCGGCACGCAGGGCGTTGGCAAAGCTCTTCGTGTCTTGTCCTAGCTCGCGCTGGTTCACCACGGACATCTTGTGGCTATGGAGATACTCAATCGGATCCTCGACCGTCAGGATATGCTCCGAGCGGTTCAGGTTGATGTCGTTGAGCATCGCAGCCAGTGTCGTGGACTTGCCCGAGCCCGTCGGACCGGTGACCAGCACCAGACCACGGGTATTGTGCGCAATCTTCTCGACAACCGGCGGGAGTTTCAAGTCTTCCAGGGTCGGAATCTTAGTAGGGATGGTTCTAAATGCCGCCGCCACGGTTCCTCGATCACGGTAGAGGTTCACGCGGAAGCGACATGCTCGGCCCAGTGCATACGAGAAGTCCAGCTCCATCGTAGACTCGAACTTCTGGATCTGCTCGTCGGTTAGGATATCGTAGTTGATGCGCTGGCTGGTCTGCGGGGTAAAGGACTCGTAGGGAGCCTGGAGGAGCTTACCATCCACCCGAATAACCGGCGGGAGCCCTGCGGCGATATGGAGGTCAGAAGCGCCTTTGGTTTCAAAAACCAGGTGCAGGAGCTCATCAATGTGGGCATCTTCCAGCGAGCGCACACGCCCGCCTCCTGCCCCCACCATTCGCTCTGGCTGGGGAACTTGATCCGGTCCTGGGGTTGACATAACTTTATCCTTCTCCTGCAGTAAAGACGACGCGGCGGACTTCGGCAATATCGGTAATCCCACGCAAGATTTTAATCAGTCCATCTTCACGCATCTTCATCATTCCGTTGCGGGTAGCGCCCTCCGTGATATCTCCCAACGAGGCACGGCGCACAATCAGATCCGCGATATCATTGTTCATGGTGAGCATCTCGTGAACCCCCGTACGGCCTTTATAGCCGGTCTCGCCACAGACATCACAGCCTGTGCCGCGTCCTCGGTAGAGGGTGACTGGCTGATCCAGGTCGGTCTTATCCAGGCCAAACTCCTCCATTGCCTCGAAGACACTGGGCTTGCCAAAGTTAAAGGGAAGCAGCTCACGGGTCGTTCCTTGGTAGCTCTCTTTACAGCTGGCACAGACCGTACGACCAAGGCGCTGGGCAAGAATCGCAATCAGGGTCGCCGCAATGAGAAACGGCTCCACCCCCATGTCCGCAAGACGCATCGTCGCAGATGGCGCGTCGTTGGTGTGCAGCGTGGAGAGCACTAAGTGGCCCGTAAGCGCGGACTCAACCGCGATGTCTGCCGTCTCAAGGTCGCGCATCTCCCCCACCATGATGATGTCCGGGTCTTGACGCAAGAAGCAACGCAGCGCGTTGCCAAAGTTCAGACCCGCTTTTTTATTGATCTGAACTTGGGTGACTCCCATAAGCTCGTACTCAACGGGATCTTCAACCGTGATAATATTTCGCTCGATCTTGTTGAGTTTGTGGAGCACCGAGTAGAGAGTGGTGGTCTTGCCCGATCCGGTTGGCCCCGTCACGATAAACATTCCGTTAGGCTGCTCGACGAGCTGCTCCAGAGGCACCATGATCTCAGGGCGGAAACCAAGGCGCTCCAGACCAATCTGGGTTGACGATTTATCAAGAATACGCATGACGATCTTCTCACCATACATAGACGGCAGACAAGAGACACGCATGTCGTAGTCTTTTTTGTTGTGCTGAAGCCCAATACGACCGTCCTGAGGAACACGCTTCTCCGCGATATTCATCTCGGACATGATCTTACAGCGGGCCACTACGGAGTTCTGGATCAGCTTGGGAATCGGCATTACCTCGCGGAGAACACCATCAATTCGGTAGCGGACACGCATGCTCCGGCGGAACGGCTCCATGTGGATATCTGAGGCCCCCATATCAATGGCATTGGAGAGAATCGCATTGACCATTCGAATAATAGGTGCCGCATTCTCGTCGTCGCCCTCAACCCCGATCTCATCGTCCTTGCTTCCCCCTTTGGAGTCCACAATGGTATTGATGAGGGAGCTCATGTCCTTCATGCTCACACCAGGCTGGGCAGCACCACCACTGGACTTGACCACTGCTGTCGCCGCACCCGCTGTAGGAGCGGTCAGAGCCGCGCCGTAGTTCTCTTTAATTGCGGCTTCAATATCCGTAGGAGCCGCCGCAAGAGCACGCACAATGGGGACGCGAGAGGCGACCTTGATGTCATCTATCGCCGGGACGTTGCGTGGATCGGCCATCGCGACATAGAGTGTCTGACCATCTTTGCGAACCGGGATCGCCTTGTGGCGCATGACGATATTCTGTGGAACGACGTTCAGCGCCGATGATTCTGGTTTGTGCTTGGTGATATCAACAAACGGGAGCCCTTCAGACTCCGCCCAACACTTATAAACATCCACCTCCATGGCGAAGCCTTTATCCACCACAGACTTGCGTAGATCTCCGCCAACGGCCTTGGCTTCTTCTAACTGCGCGGCTGTGAGAAACTGCTTCTCTAGGAGAATGTCCGCGAGACTTTTGCGTACATGTGCCATTTGAGTCAACCCTCCCCGAAGTTTCCGTCTAGAGTCAGACGGTTAATGATGCCAGCGATTTCCCGTAGTAACCTCGGGCCTGTCGCAATGACGGGTGTTCTCATGTGGTATGAATCGTGTCGTTTCAACACTGAAATTGGTACTCTCAACCTGCCCCCGCCGAAGTAAACTCTTTAAGTGCCCGACCCTATTGAAGATCAGGATAGCCGATTATAACATAGGGCCGTTTCCCGACGCAATTCAAACATTCGTTCTATTTTTTATTGCGAATCATTCCCGCTCTTGACAGCGGTTTCCAGAGCCGATACTATGTCTTACGGTTGGCGACAAATTCAGTCGGCGACTAAAGAATTCGGGAACTTCAAACGCCGTGTTCACGTTTACTAAAAAGACAGACTATGCCCTTCTTGCTCTTTGTTTTCTCGCCACCGAGGGGACAGATCGCCTTGTGGGGCCACGTGAGATTGCACAGCGCTACGAGATTCCCGCCGAGCTTTTGGCCAAGGTGATGCAGGCTCTTGCGAAACGCAAGCTCATGATCTCGGTACCAGGCCCCACGGGGGGCTATCAGCTAGGGCGTGAGGCCGTTCAGATCTCTATCGCGGAGATTGTTGAGGCGACCGATGGCCCCCTCGCCATTGCACAGTGCTGGGAGGAGTCTGGACTTGATGGCTGCCAACAGGCGCGCCACTGTCACCTGCGTGGCCCTCTAGCCCGCATCCAGGAGCAGATGGCAGATATTCTGCGCCAGATGACCCTCGCCGATGTGCTTGCACCAGAGCCACTTCGGGGCCGCCGTTTTGAAAATACGGTGCCTCTCATCATGGCCCAAAAATAAAAAATTATGAGCGTCAAACTACCTATCTATCTCGACAACAATGCCACCACGCGAACGGATCCCCGTGTCGTGGAGGCCATGCTTCCCTACTTCTCCGAGGTCTATGGCAATGCCGCCTCACGCAGTCACAGCTTTGGCTGGGCTGCTGAAGAGGCGATTGATATTGCCCGTGCCCAGCTTGCCAAAGTGCTTGGTGCAGACCCGAAGGAGATTATCTTCACGTCGGGCGCTACCGAATCGAACAACCTCGCCATCAAGGGAGTCGCCGAGATGTACGCCGAGAAGGGCGATCACATCATCACGGTCGTCACCGAGCACAAGGCGGTTCTGGACACCTGCAAGCACTTAGAGAACGAAGGCAAGTCGGTTACGTATCTGGGTGTGGGCAAAGATGGACTAATTGATCTCGACGAGCTAAGAGCTGCCATCACGGATAAAACCATCTTGGTCTCGATCATGGCCGCCAACAACGAGATCGGCGTGATCCAGCCTCTCAAAGAGATCGGCGCAATCTGCCGCGAGAATGGCGTGCTCTTTCACACCGATGCGGTTCAGGCCTACGGAAAGATCCCCCTCGATGTCAATGCGCTCAATATTGACCTGCTCTCTTTCACCGCGCACAAGATCTACGGTCCCAAGGGAATCGGGGCACTCTATGTCCGCCGTCGCAACCCACGTGTCAAGCTGACGGCCCAGATTGACGGCGGCGGCCACGAGCGCGGCTTCCGCTCAGGAACCCTCAATGTGCCGGGAATTGTCGGCTTCGGGAAGGCCGCGGAGCTACTAATGGAAGAGATGGAATCTGAAGCAGAGCGACTGACGGCCCTCCGTGAGCGCATGACTCAGACGATCATGGATGCCTGTGACAGTAGCTACATCAACGGCCACCCGACCCAGCGCCTTCCTGGCAACCTCAATATCAGCTTTGAGTTCGTCGAGGGCGAGAGCCTGCTCATGGGCCTGAAAGATGTCGCGCTTAGCTCCGGCTCCGCGTGCACCTCAGCATCCCTGGAGCCCAGCTATGTCCTGAAAGCCATGGGCCTCGGCGATGAGCTGGCGCACAGCTCCCTACGCTTTGGCTTTGGGCGCTTCACCACAGAAGAGGAAGTGGACTGGGTCGCCCGAAAAGTCATCAGTGAGGTCAGCCGCCTGCGCGAGATGAGCCCCCTCTGGGAGCTGCATCTTGAGGGCGTGGACCTGGCTACTGTCAAGTGGAACGCGCACTAACCTCCCCCCTAGCCCCCGTCCGACGGGGGAACACTATAAGGATTAAAAAAAATGGCATACTCTGAAAAAGTTATTGATCACTACGAGAACCCACGCAACGTGGGCTCCTTCGATAAAAACTCCCTGGAAGTGGGAACGGGCATTGTCGGCGCACCGGAGTGCGGCGATGTGATGAAGCTCCAGCTCAAGATCAACGAGTTCGGCGTGATCGAAGACGCGAAGTTCAAGACCTTTGGCTGTGGCTCCGCGATTGCCAGCTCCAGCCTTGCCACCGAGCTAGTCAAGGGCAAGACCTTGGAAGAGGCGATGCAGATCACGAACTCTGATATCGTCCAAGAGCTCGCGCTTCCTCCCGTCAAGATTCACTGCTCCGTTCTCGCCGAAGATGCTATCAAAGCAGCGATCGAGGACTACAAGGCCAAGCAGGCACTGGCGATCAAGTAAATATCATGGAAACTATCCCGACAACTGAACCGATCGTGACACTGACCCCCGCAGCAATCACTGCCGTGAAGCGTCAGGCGAAAAAGAAGGGCATGGAGAGCGCTCTTCTACGCCTCGGTGTGCGCGGCGGCGGCTGCTCGGGACTTTCCTATGTCATTGACTTTGAGATTGATCCCGACCCTGAGTTTGATCTCCTCTACCAACAAGAAGAGCTTAGGGTCGTGGTGGATATCAAGAGCGCCAAGTTCCTCAAAGACACCATCCTAGACTACAACATCAAGAACCTGATGGAGGGCGGCTTCGTCTTCGAGAACCCACAGGCCGTGCGCTCCTGCGGCTGCGGCACCAGCTTCACCGCGAAATAATGCCCGAATTTCTCGATCCGACGGCATCCTACTTTGAGATTCTGGGTGTCAAGACAGCCGCAACGGACGAGGAGCTTTCGGCGCAGTTCCGTCTGCTCTCAAGGCGCTTTCACCCGGATCGGTTTGCAGCAGCGAGCACGGAAACCCAGGACGATGCCCTGACCTCGACGGCGCTGGTCAACGATGCGTATCGTACGCTCAAAGACCCGTTCACCCGCGCGGAGTACTTGCTTCGTCGCGAGCGAAGTGTCAAGCTCGGGGAGCTGCGCGACTCCAAACCGCCCCAAGCACTCTTCGCTACCGTGATGGAGCTTCAGGAGGCCCTGATGGAGTTCCAGGACGGCGACGAAAGCCAGCGCGAGAACTTAGTGGCAGCACAGGTGGAGTTTTCGGAAGCCTACGATTCGCTCAAGGCTCGGCTCAGCCAGCTCTTTACCGACTACGATGCCGGAGAGAGAGAGAGATCGCTTGATGGGATGCAGGAAGTGGTGGCCACACGCGGCTACCTACGCCGCGTGCTAGACAACCTCAACCGCACGATCCCCCCGCCCGGCGGGGTTTAGGGGGGAAGCTACTTATCCACCCGAACAATGCGGCCTTCGATCTTCGCACTCATGCCTGCGGGGAGAGCTTTGAGCGCATCGGCGAGGGTGACGGTTTTCGCTCCGGCGATGATCTGCTCTTTTTTCCAAATCTGGAAGTAGCCCTGCTGGCCATCGGCGAGGGGCTTGGTGGTGGCGAGCTTGTAGAGCTTTTTGGGATCAAGTGCGGCTCCACCTACCGTCACTTTTAGGACACGCTCCCCAATGTCGTTGGTGCTGTTGTACTGAAACACCAAGCCAGACACTTGGAGAAAGCCTGCAAACGGGGTTCCGGCAAACGAGACGGAGCGCTCTAGGGCATCCTTGAGCTGGCTGCCTCGTACGCTCAGCACGACGATCTCATCCGTGGCGGGGTCGAGTAGGCCCATCGCGACATCCACGGAGGCAGCTTTGCTACCTTTGAAAGCGGCGGCGGGAATGAGGGCAACATCGGCCCCCACAGCAAGACGAACCGCATCCGCCACCAGGTTACCGGCCTCAGCCTCTCCCAAGCGAATGGCGGTCTTCTCTGTCTGGGCCTGCACCGGGAGGATAAATCCCCCCAGTGTGAGTGCCGCCAGAGCCAGAAACTTAAATCTCATCGTCGTCATCGGTTGCATCTCCTGCTGCCCCTTTTCCTGCAAACCAGCGCAAGTAGCTCAGCTGTAGCGCCTCAAGGTTACCATCCATCGTCGCATTGATGTCCGTCACTTTCACCCGGCTACGGAGATCCGTAATCTGAGTGTAGGGCTGGAAAACATAGCTCCGAATCTGGCTTCCCCACTCAATGCGCTGCTGATCGCCGCGAATCTCAGCCATCTTCTGATCGAACTTGCGCGACTCCAGCTCGCCTAGCTTTGCTTTTAAGACACGCATCGCGACCTCTTTGTTCTGGAGCTGACTGCGCTGATCCTGGCAGGTCACCACGATATTGGTCGGGAGGTGCGTGATCCGAATCGCACTGCTGGTCTTGTTGACGTGCTGCCCACCCGCCCCACTGGAGCGGTAGGTATCAATCCGCAGGTCTTTATCGTCAATCACCAGCTCGCTGTCGTCCTCGATCTGCGGCAGAACTTCCACGGCGGCGAAGCTTGTCTGACGCTTTCCGTTGGCATTGAAGGGCGAGATGCGCACGAGGCGATGCACCCCGTGCTCGGAGCGCAGCATCCCGTAGGCATTGCGTCCCGTCACGAAGACCGTCGCCGACGAGATCCCCGCCACTTCTCCCGGAAGCTCATCGTTTACCTCCGCCTTGAAGCCATTGGCCTCAGCCCAGCGGAGATACATGCGGAGCAGCATCGCGGCCCAGTCACACGCCTCGGTGCCCCCTGCCCCCGGCTTGATCTCTAAGATCGCATCGTAGGTATCGTATGGCCCTGAGAGCAGAGTCGCGTTCTCCACTTTATCAATGCCCGCCAGAATCTCATTCAGCTCCGCGACCACTTCAGGCTCGTAGGCCTCTGGGTCATCGTCGGACTCGGCCATCTCCACGAGAGTCAGAGCATCGTCTAGCTTGCGCTTCAGGTCTAAGTAAGGCAGAACCTCCTCTTTAGATTTGGCCAGGGCCTGCATGGTCTTCTGGGCACGGGCCACATCGTCCCAGAGCGTTGGTTCTGCTGAGAGCGCTTCGAGTTGTGCTATCTCTTTATTTCGACGAGGGAGGTCAAAGATGCCTCCCGATATCGTCGAGGCGCTCCGCAAGCAGGCTTAAATCTTTGGATACATCCGCCAGCATATAGTTTCACCCTTAACGAAAGTACAGGCCGCTAAATGCGGCGACCTGTCTGCGCTTATTCTATCATGGACTATTGTGCAGTCCCTGAAACACTCACACTAAATAAACGATACCCTGAAGGATGATTAAGTGTGAATTCAGCAATATCCCTATTATTAATTGCTTTTGTAATTTTAATCACACCTTTAGATTTATCATATAAATAATCATTAATCATCAATATCATCAGGATGAGAATAAACAAAAGTATCATCTGCAGCAATAGCACCAGGAGCACCTGCACCACCAGCACTTGCAGCACCTGCAGCAGCAGCAGCACCACCAGCAGCACCTGCAGCACCTGCAGCACCTGCACCTGCAGCACCTGCATCAGCAGCAACACCTGCACCAGCAGCAACAGCAGCAACAGCAGCAACAGCAACAGCAGCAGCAACAGCAGCAACAGTATCAGCAGCAGCAACAGCAGCAGAGTAGCAGCAAC
>JAPLCP010000077.1 GCA_026392155.1 Armatimonadota bacterium
CGCCATACCAACAAAACCCATACCTGCCGTACCAGCAAACTGGTTTACACTAGGCGCGAGCCAGAGTCCGCCAACTACAGGAGCAATTGCACAGAGCTGTTGGGGAATCCCAAATTTTGCTAAATGCAGAACGATTTTCCAACGGAATTGTCCTCGTGGACGCCAAGGCATGTAGAACCAATAGAGACTAGCTCCTACCACTAGGCGCATGCTGAAGCTAATTGTAAGTGCCCATGTTCCCATATGAGCCAATGCGAGGGGAATTAGCGTAACCACCTGAACAATATTCTCTAGCATCTCGACACGTGCAATTATATCAAACTGAAGCCGACGCTCAAAATATAGAAGGGGTAAGACTCGTTGTGAAGAGATTAGTAGGCAAAGCGAAAGAACAATCAGGATCGGTGTTGCACTAAGATGTAAATTATAAAGATCCAGTAACCAGGGAATTGCAATCAGCAATGTCGTGACAGCGACCAAAGCAATCCCCAACTGAATCACAAAAACAGAAAACATCTCGTCATCTGTTGGCTCTGTCTCCTGACGAACTAGACTTGAACCAAGACAGCCTTCACCTAAATATTGCACAGGGCCCGTGATCATGGTTCCTGTATTAAAAGTGCTTGCCTCTGTTGGGGAGAGGAGACGACCAATAGCAAGACGGCTTACCACACCCAGAACGATAGAAAGGATCGTACGAACTCCCATCACCTTCACCCCGGCAATGGCGGTATCCCGAATATCAACATTACTCTGTGGTCTGGTATCTGTTGGAATATCCTCTTCTGATGTAGAAAGATTGGGCAAAATTTGGGGTAAGGACATAGAGATTATGTTGCAATTATAACACGAGTACCCATGGTTCGCTCATTTCTGCAGGGCAAGCGCAGGTGAATCGCATCTTATGATGCCAGCACCTTTTCCAGATAGGTCACGTCCCAGCCCGCCATATGACGCTTGGTCTGAACGCCGACTTTCTCGCTGATTTCTCTCTCGAGAAGAGAGAGGGCAAGACGGCGAAAGACTCCAAGGCGGCCAAGTCCTTATAATGATACTGCTGGCGAATTCATGCGGTGGCCAGCCCCCACGATTTTAGTCTGGCAAAACGACTCACACGAGTGGTCGCAAGCGGCTCACCGACCAACCAAGAAAACACACGGCAAAAGTTCAAAGCAGATCCTACGAGCAAGTGCTGCAAGTGTGCCTTCGCCTGTCCGGCATAACGAGAACGCCGAAGACCATGCATACGAACCGACTCAGAAAGGGTTCCTTCAATCCCTGAACGAGTCTTATAACGCTCCGAGAATTCCTTAGTTTTCTGATAGGAGCGACGTTCGTGGAGTGCTTCGTGTTCACCTTGAGGATGCAGATCAAGGTTACCGTCACGTGCTTGGCTTCGCCCTAGGCGATAAGGAAAGCCAAGCGAGCTGGAGCGAGTTTTTCACCAGTTTGAAGTCACGGGGATTAACCGGGGTGGAGTTCCTCATCTCGGATGATCATGCAGGACTTGTCAAAGCCATTGAAGGGAGTTTTGTGGGGGCAACCTGGCAGCGATGTCAAGCGCACTTTATCCAAAACCTCTCGGATGCTTGTCCCAAAACCGAGGTGGAAGCTTTCCTTAGCTTGGCCAAACAAGTGCTTCATGCTCCCGATCTTGCCAGCGCTCGCACGCGCTTACGAGAGACGTGCCAGACCTTTGAGAAGCGATGCAGCAAGGCGGTGGCTCTGCTGGAGTCTGCCTTTGATGAAGTGACCAGTGTACTCATCTTACCGACGAAGTACCATCGTCTTTTGAGGACAAGTAACTCCCAGGAGCGCTTGAATGAAGAGATTCGTCGCAGAGACCGCGTGATTCGGAGTTATCCGAATCGTGCGAGCTGCGAGCGCCTGCTGGGGGCGCTGCTCATGAAGTTTGACGAAGCAATGACGACGGGAAAAGTCTACACTAACATGGACGATTATCATGCTTGGCGCTTGGAGAGATCTGAGGGGCACGCTTCACGGGAGGCTTTGCCCAAGACAGAGGGTTCTGCTGCTGCTTTTAAAGGAAAGGAATCTGAGGTGCTCTTGACGGTGGCTTAAGCCGCTATCCAGACGCTTTTGAAGGCGAAGCTACCAAGCTTCGCGGGCGGCAAAGCCGCCTGGGGAGAGGGAACCGTAATTACACCAAAAAATGGACTTGACAATTTCGCCCTAAGTCAACAAACTACCGTTATTGATCTCTCGTTAAATCTGTAAACCAGCTCTATTGAAACATCCCATCAAGACATCCTGGAGACGACGGAGACGATTTACTGCAAAAGTAGCATAATCGAACGCTGGGGTATAATTCCAGAAGCATGAAGATCATCAGATTTATTGACCACGCGGGCAATATCCGCTACGGCACCCCCACCGACGACACCTACACCACGGCGACGGCGCTCGAGGGAGATTTATTCACCGGCCTCACCCCCACCAAAGAGCTTCTCTCGGTCGCCAAGCTCCTGGCCCCGATCACGCCGCCCAATATTTTGTGCATCGGCCTCAACTACCAGCGGCACGCGGAGGAGAGCGGCATGGCCGTTCCCGACCGACCAATTCTCTTTATCAAGCCCACCAGCACCCTGAGCAACCCCGGCGACCCGATCATCCACCCGAAAAACAGCGAGGAAGTGGACTACGAGTGCGAGCTAGCCGTGGTGATCGGCAAGACTGCCAAGAACGTGGACGAAGACGATGCCCTAGACTACGTTTTAGGCTATACCTGTGCCAACGATGTCTCCGCCCGCGACTGGCAGCTACGCTACGATAAACAATGGACACGCGGCAAGAGCTTCGACACGTTCTGCCCCCTTGGCCCCGTACTCGTCACTGTGGACGAAATAGACGATCCCAACGAGCTTCAGATTCAGACCCGCGTCAACGGTGAGACGCTGCAAAACTCCAACACGGCAGACATGATCTTCGATGTCTGCGAGATTATCTCGTCGCTCTCCAAGAACTTCACCCTGCTTCCGGGCACGGTGATCTTGACCGGCACCCCCGAGGGCGTCGGCATGGGACGCACCCCCAAGCGCTGGCTCGTCCCCGGCGATGTCTGTGAGATCGAGATCGAAGGAATCGGAGTGCTGGTCAATACCGTGGAGGAGGCCCCCTCCGCCCCCAAGTCTGGGGGAACTTTCTAATGTTCTCACTGGACGGAAAACGCGCGATTGTGACGGGTGGTGCCTCAGGAATTGGGGCGGCGATCGTGGAGACGCTCAAGACACAGGGCGCGAGCGTCCTCGTGCTAGATCTGAGTGACCACGCCGACCTACCCTGTGATGTCTCCGACCCTGACTCCGTTTCTCGCGCCTTCGCAAAAGCGGATGAAGAGGCAGGCGGGCCGCTGGATATTCTGGTGTGCTCGGCGGGAATCGGGTTTGTGGGCGATATTCTCAAGACCACCCCCGCGGACTTCGACCGGCTCATGGGCGTGAACGCGCGTGGGCTCTTTCTCTGCTGCCAGGAAGCTGTGCGCCGCATGAAGGCTAGCGGCAACGGCGGAAGTATCGTCAATATCTGCTCCATCGCCGCCGAGACCGCGCTCGCGGAGCGCTTTGCGTACTCCGCAACCAAGGGGGCGGTGCTGGCCATGACCCGCTGCATCGGGAAAGACTTTGTGGCAGATAACATCCGCTGCAACGCCGTCTGCCCGGCGCGGGTTCACACCCCGTTTGTGGATGCCTACTTAGCCAAGAACTACCCCGGAAAAGAGGCCGAGCAGCTCGCCGTGCTGTCGTCCGCGCAGCCCATGGGCCGTATGGGCCAGCCCGCCGAGATCGCCGCATTGGTGGCCTATCTCTGCTCCGACGAAGCCAGCTTTGTCACAGGCGCCGCCTACGACATCGACGGCGGCGTCATGGCAATGCACTAGACCGCCGATTTCAATCGGCGGAACCAACGGAGAATTTCATGGAACAGGAACTCAGCGCGGGGCCGCTTCGGTGTAAGTTTGCCGACGGCGAGCTGCGCTACATCAAACTCGGTGACACGGAAGTTGTCCGGCGGGTGTTTTTTGCGGTGCGAACCAAGACCTGGGATACCCTGACTCCCAAGCTCTCCAACCTCGACATCTCCCAAACCGAGAGTGGCTTTCGTATTGTCTTCGACGCACGCTGTGAGCGAGGCGCGGCGGGCTTCGACTCAGACGGGGCGTTTAGCTGGTCGGGGAAGATCGAGGGCAAGCGCGATGGCACGATTGTCTTCACGGCAACCGGCGCACCGACGCGCGACTTTGAGACGAATCGTGTTGGGCTCTGCGTGCTCTTTGGGACGCCCACGGTCTGCGGCCAGAAGTACACGCTCACAGGCAAAGATGGCTCGCGCACCGGGACGTTCCCCAAGTACGTCAATGCCCCACTCACCTTCGAGGAAAACTTCTCGGAGCTACGCTACGGCACTATCCGAGTGAGCGCGACGGGCGATGGGCTTTTCTCCATGGAAGACCAGCGCAACTTCGCCGACTCCAGCTTCAAAGCCTACATGACGATGCCCTACGCCTACCCCAAGCTGACCAAAGGCGACGCGCACACGCAGACCATCACGATCAAGCCTGAGGGCCTTCTCCAAGCCGTCAAGCAGCGCACAAGTAAAACGACACGGCTCGTGCTCGGTGAGATCCTGCTCAGTCGCACCTTTCCTGAGATTCGCCAGGGAAGCACGGGCGAGCGAAACTGGTTCCATAGCATCAACCACGACCGGGAGAAAGCCAAGGCCGCCGAGAGCGTCTCCTTCGCCTACTTCCCCACCGAGCACCTCTACGACGACGACACGTGCTGGGAGAATGTCCCCGTGATTGTCGAGCTGGCAGAGTCCGCGCGGCAGTTTGCGCCCGGAAAGCAGATAGACATCCATCACATCGCCCTCACGCTCACCCATCCCCGCCCTGCCCCTGAGCCACGCAATGCCAACCCAATGGGAGCCGCCTGGGCCGCCGTCTGTCTAAAGTATGCCACGCTCGCTGGAGTGCATAGTGCCACGTTTGATATGGGACGTGGCTACGCTGCCCGGGCTCTTAATGTCCTGAAGCCTCTTGTCGGTACCCCCTATCGGAGCGTGACTGCCTCAAGCACGGCACTCGTCGCACCCGTCGAAGCCTTCGGCCTTGGGCAGTGCGTGATCGTGGTCAATAAAACCGGAGTCCGTCAGCAGGCGACTCTGGAGAAGCTCCTGCCTGGCAAGTGGGAAGCACAAGAGCTACACGGCCAGACACCCGCTGGTATGGCTCCTGCGAGTACTCCTGTGCGCGTCTCTGGCGGCAAGACCAACCTCAACCTCGCCCCCCACGAAGTGCGGATTCTCACACGGCGATAAAAAATTCAATACGGAAGAGTTCGACAAGCTCAAGGACACCGGCACCCTCTACTCCGCCCGCCCCGCCGTCCGACCGGGACGACGCATGATCCCACGGCGGCTCTGCCCCACGGGTGGAGCCGCCTCTTTCGTCAGGTCACGGACGATGTCTTTCTTCTCATCCCCACCGTCGTCTTTTCCGTCAAAGCCCACGCTATAGAGCCGCTGCCCTTTCCGCAAAAGCGGTTTTCCTGAAAACACATCGGTGAGGGGTGTACCCGACGGCAAGTCTTCCAGGCGTGTCAGAGGTTTCTTTTTTATCCGCTCAAACCCCTGGATCGCCAGAGCAACGCGCGGGAGGCGATAGGCCAGCTCCGCCAGCAAGAACTCCGTCGCGAGCCCACTGTAGCGCTGGGGATACCAGTAGCCCGCAAACGCCTTCCCCCGTTTGTCCTCAGCGGTATCCAGTGCTTTCAGAGCCCGCCACTGCGCCGTGAGGTCTGCATCGGGGATCGGAGCGAGCGCAGATTTCACCGCCCGCCAGTAGCGCAGGTTGATCACCTCGGAGGCATCGGCGTAGAGCTGCCAGCCAAGCGTGTGATCCAGCCGATCCAGCTCCCGCCAGAGCGGGTTGTAGTCCAGAAAGGGCTCGTCCTCGGGCTTATAGAGTTTTTCGCGGTGCTCACGGGCATCGCCCTGCTCTTTGACACACTGAAGGAGCCAAATTTCCTTCAGTATGCCGGGAGGAGTGCGCCAAGTTTCCCAGTCACGATCGATCTCTGGGAGGCGCTCAGGATACTCCAGAGCCACCAAGAACAGCACCCGCGCCGAGAGAATCGCATGTCGGTCTCGGATCGTCCAGACCAGCAGACCAGGCTCCTCGGTAAGCTGATGCGTAAAGCGCTGGATGAGCCCCAGTGTCGCCAGTGCTTTTTCGGGCTGCTTGTGCCCCTTTGCATAGACCTGAAAGAGCTGGGCCAGCCGATCACAGGCAAGTAAGATCTCGCGCCGCCGCTTCCACTCCTCTTCGGTAAGTGCATCATGCCAGCCGAAGTCACAGTGGGGCCGACGCACGCCCTCTCTCACGAGCCGCAGTGCGGGAACGGCAGCCTCAAGCACTTTTCCTAGTAGCGCCGCATCACCGTCTTTGAGCTTGCTGGTTGGGCTGAGCATCCTCGCAATGGCCAGCCGCTCTTCGGGAGTCCAGTCGGGGAGTAAGTTCACGGCCTCACGGTAGAGCGGCGCCGCGTTGTCTTTCTCGCGGAGCACCGGGCGTTTCGGAAGCTCCTGCATTGCCTGAGGTAGACCTGCCTGCCGTGCCCGCTGCCGCTCTTGGGGCAGTGTCAAAGCAAGCTTAGGCAAGCGGCTATCGCGCTCGCTCATGAGCCACAGGATCCAAAAAACGCCGCCTAAGAGCGCAAGCCCAAGCACGAACAGAACCAGCCTATTTGCAATTCGCAAATAGTGAACGGCACGCATCACACGACCCGATTGCCCGCAACGTAGACTTGTTCAGCGGTGAGCGAGGTGAGATTTTGGGCCGTGGGTGCATCGGAGAGGACGACAAAGTCGGCGAGGTACCCGGGGATGAGCTTGCCAAGATAATGGTCTTGGTGGAGTGCGTAGTGGCTCCCGACCGTGTAGTCATAGAGTGCTTCGTCCACCGAGAGGCCACCTTCGGGTGTCCAAGCGTGGCGGTTGACGGCGGCGTTGAGGCAGAGAAACGCGTCTAGTTTTTCGACGGGACAGTCCGAGCCGAGCGCCAGGGGGATTCCTGCGGAGCGCATCGCCGCAAACGGATAGGCATGCTTTGCTCGCGCCTCCCCCACGCGCTCACCGGTCCAGGTGTCCGAAGTCACGAACTGCGGCTGGATCGCCCCGACGATCTTATGCTCTGCCATGCGTAACAGCAAGTCAGCAGGTAGGATTGAGACATGCTCGATTCTATGGCGGTGGTACGTATTGTCTTGGTTGCTCTGGCTCAGGGCAAACTCTATCGCATCCAGGCTCTCGCGCACTGCTTGGTCCCCAATCGCATGGATCACGAGCTGGAAGCCTTTGCTTTGCAGCTCGGCGCAGCGCTGCTTTAGCACGTCGGGGTCGTAGATACGCGTGCCGCACTCCCCCGTGGCTTCGTAGGGCTCGGCCATGAGCGCCGTGTAGGCTCCGAGTGAGCCATCGGAGAAGAACTTCGCCCCGCCGAGCTTGAGCCACGTATCGCCAAAGGTCGTGCCGATGCCATGGGCATGAAGCGTGTCGCCACTTGTCTGAGGCGGCATTCCTGTCACCCGAATCGGAAGCTGATCTTTGCGCCGGAGCCGTGCGTAGGCCCCGAGCTGATCAGGGGTGTCGAGCAGCGTCCCGACACTCGTCATCCCAGACTTCAGCGCAACGGCAGCGGCTTGGCGCACGGCCTCTTCGCCCTCCGCCTCTGTCAGCGGCGGCACGAGGTTATAAAACGGGGTAATCGCGGTCTCGGTGTAGAGCCCCGAGTCCACGTCGCCTGCCGCACGCTCCGCCTCAGTGACAAGCGCCAAGGCGGCGGAGTTCACCACCATTGCGTGGCCACAGACACGGGTGACCAGTAGCGGACGGGTGGGAGAGATCTTGTCTAGCTCAATGCGAGTCGGGAAGCGCCCCTCCACCAGCTTACTCTGGTCGAAGCCCCGTGCCAAGAGAAACGGGCCATCGTAGCGGACAGCGTGATCTGAGAGGCGCGTGAGTAGCTCGTCGAGGCTGGCGCAGTTCAGGAGATCCGCCGTCCGCAAGAGCCCTGCACCAAACATATAGAGATGCAAGTGCGAGTCGCAGAAGCCCGGCACGACGGTCTTTCCCGCCAGATCAATATATTCGGCGTGTCCCCCCGCGAAGACGCGAGCTTCCGCGCTACTCCCCGCAAAGACCACCTTGCTATCTGCGACCACAAACGCCTCGGCGCGTGCCGAGGGCGCAGTCATCGTGTGAATAATCGCATTACAAAAAACCGTCATTGACAAAAATTCCACAAACAAAAAAGCCGGGGCAAGAGCCCCGGCTTGCCACGACGAAACTAACCGCCGAGCTGCTTCATCTGCATGTCAATTTGCTGCTTGACCATCGGCTTGAACTTCGCTGGGGCCGCCGCAAGAATCTCATCGCTCATCTTTTTGGCAACCGGCTTGATCTCGCCTAGCATTTTCTTTGCAGCGGGCTCAGACATCATCTGCTTCTGCAGATCCATCATTTTCTTGATGGCTGCCTGTCCCTTAGGACCTTTCTGGTCTTCTGGCTTTAGGCCTTGTGCTTCTTTTTGAGCCGCTTCCATCTTAGGCTTATATTTCTTCTGGAGCGTCTCCATGTCCGCTTTGTACTTCTTCTGAAGCGATTGCATTTGTGGACCGTACTTCTTCTGAATATCGGCAGCCTTTTTGGTAAAGGCTTCGTAGGCTTTCTTATCGGCATCGCTGGGGGCAGCGCCGCCTGCGGGTGGCTGTGGTCCCTGGGCGACTGCCTGCGGTGCGGCCAGGGCCACGGTCACTACCATTGTAAAGGCGGTTGCCAGCCGCATCATCCATTGCTTCATTATTGCTAACTTTCTTGAGTTGAGTTTTACGTTGCTGCTTTCGACAGCATTTATACGCAGAGGTTACGTTTTTTGGTTCCCGGAACCGGCTCGTCGCTGAATCGCAGCCTTCAAGGCAGCATCCAGTGTCGCCTTTTTCTTGCGTTGTTCCGGAGTCAGGACAGCATCCAGCTCCGTGCGACGGGCATCCAGGGTGGGTTTTAGCTCACCGGAAGCTTTAGTGCTCAGTGTCCGCATCTGTTTCCGTAGCTCGTCGAGTTTGGGGGCATACTTGTCCTGAACAGCCTTCACCTTCGGGCGGTAGCGTCCAATGATCTCCGTCCACTTTTTCTTCTGGGCTTCGGTAAGCTTGAGTTCTTTTTCCAGCTCCGCTTGTAGGTTTCGCCGCTGCCCTGTGGGAGCAGGCGCTGTCCCGACAGATTTTTTCGCCTGAGCGAAAACAGGGCCGACACACAGCAGAGCACAGAATAGAGAGAAGGGTTTCACGGTTCTCATGTCGAACGAAGTGTACCAGAGGATTAGGTATTTATGCACATCGGACGACTGTTGGGGTGCTTATTTGGTACTCTTTTGTACTTTGCGGGTAGTGTACGGGCACAGCCGCCCCAGCGCCTGACAGCCACTTTAGACCGCGCGGGGACACTCACGGTTCGTGTCGCCAATAGCCAGCGGGTCTTTGCGACCATCCGGCCGGGTATCTTTGAGGCCATGTGGCAGTACCGAACGACCGTTGCGGCTTCCACCCCTGGGGCGGCTCGCATTCGCACGCGCACCCTCCCCGCCAGTATCGCCGTCACGTTTGAGAGCACTCTGGAGGCTACCTCCGACCGCAATGTCCGCCTAAAATACACGCTTACCCCCGATAAAGACATCAAGGTTAATAGCGCCCATGTCGCGGTGCTGACGGGCACGGAGTGGTGGACAAAAGCGAAGGCAGCTCTCGGTGAGCGGGAGGCGATTGTGGACGAGCAAGCTCCCAAGCAAGGCAATCTCTTAGCTGGCGAAGGAGGGCTCAGTCTCACCCGCCAAGGTGTGACCCTCTCGGTGGAAACAAAAGACCAACCCGCTCTCCTGCAAGACAACCGGGCCTTTAATGCACGCGAGCTGGAGCTGCGCTTTGGCAAGCAGTCCCCTGAGGCGGGCGGCCGGCTCTGGAAAGCGGGGCAGCCCGAGACCTTTGAGCTTCTGATTTCTTTTCCCTCTCCCATCGCCCTGATCCGCGAGGAGCCTCTGACCATCACTGCGGGCGAGGACTGGATCGCTTTGGACGAGAGCAGCGCGGAGATTACGCCAGGCAGTGCCCTGGACTTTTCCTCGCTTCTGGATGCCCCCGCCGGAAAGCTTGGGCGGGTGGTCGTGAGTGGTGGACACTTTGGTTTTGAGAAGGGCACGAAGCCGCAGCGCTTCTGGGGAGCCAATCTGTGCTTTGGGGCGAACTATCTGGAGAAGCCTGACTCGGACAAGCTGGCCGAGCGCTTGGCGCGGCTGGGCTATAACAGTGTCAGAGTTCATCACTTTGATGGCGAGGCCCTAAACGCCGCCTCACTCGACAAGCTGGACTACTTGATCGCCGCACTGAAAAAACGCGGCCTCTATATCAAGACCGATCTCTATGTCTCACGTCCCGTTCCCGACACAATCGCACTGGGCGACTTTAAAGCCGCGATCTTCGTCTCAGACGCAGCCTTGGGCAACTGGAAAGACTTCACCAAAGCCCTCCTGAACCATGTCAATCCCTACACCCAGCTAGCCTGGAAAGACGAGCCTGCCATTGGCTGGCTCAGTGTGGTCAACGAGTCCAATCTCACCAATGGCCTCGCAGGTTTTAAGCCCGAGCTCATGGCACTCCTAGACAAAGAGTGGCAAGCCTGGCGCAAGGGTCGCGGCCTCGCACCCGCGGCTTTACCGCGCCAAGCAGGCAGCGATAAAGTGGGTCGTGAAGTAGGTGCTTTCTTTACCCTGCTCCATGAGCGCGGCTACGCCAAGATGAAAGCTTTTATCCGGGAGCAGGGCTGTAAGGCGCTCTTAACGGACATGAACGGCTGGTCCGAGAGCCCCGCGTTCATGGCGGCGCGCACCAGCCTAGACTTTGTGGACAACCATTTCTACTGGGATCATCCACGCTTTCTAGAGACCGACTGGCAGCTCCCCTCCGAAGGCTATCAAGAAGGCGCCAGTGCCATCGGGAGCGGCGGCACTGGCCCTAGTAACGTCGCGATGACCCGCCTCTTTGGCAAGCCGTTCACCGTCAGTGAGTTTAACTACACCGCTCCCAATCCTCACCGTAGTGAAGGTGGACTGATCATGGGAGCCGCTGCAGGACTTCAGGACTGGGATGGAGTCTGGCGCTTTGCCTACTCCCATAGCAAAGAGTCGGCAGTGGCCCCCGGAGCGCTAAGCTACTTTGACCTCGCCAACGACCCTGTGAGCCTTGCCAGCGACCGGGCGGGAATCTTGCTCTTCACGCGCGGGGATGTGCGCCCTGCTCCTGGCGCGGTCTCACGCCACCTACGCCGCGATGAGCTGCTCACCAAGCCGGAGCTGGCTGTCTCGCCGGGTTTTGGGGAGCTGGCTTTGGTCACCCGTGTCGGAACGTGGATTGAAGATGCCTCCGGCCCCCTTGCGCCGCCCCGCCCCGTGGAGCTGCGCCTGACCAAAGGGGAGTCAAAAGACGCGCTCGCTCAGCTTTTCCAGACCAATCGCCTGCCGGAGAGCAACCGAACCAACTTCGACACGCAAGAGCGCCAGTCGGAGACGGGTGAGGTCTTTGTCAATGGCCAGTTTGGCTCCATCCGGATCGTGACCCCACGCACTCTAGGAGGTGTCTGCCCCGAAGGGGATGCAATCAAGTGCGGCCCTCTGCGAATCGCTGCGGAGGGCACGGAAGCAATGGTCTATGTTTCCTCTCTGGATGGCAAGCCTGTCTCGGAGAGTGGACGCCTGCTGGTGGCCCATGTGACGGACATCCAGAACACCGGAGCCCGCTACAGCACTTCAAACCGTCGGATCCTAGAGAGCTGGGGCACTCTCCCCCACCTAGCAAAGCGCGGGACAGCCAACCTCACGCTCACCCGAAAGCTCACCGGAAAAGTCGAGGCATGGCGGCTCGACACCAGCGGTAATCGCCTCACTCCCCTAGCCGCCAAGCTCACCGGCACCGAGCTAACCTTGCCACTGACCACACTCGGCCCTGACGGAAAAGCGACGATATACTATGAAGTAGTGATCAAGGGGGCAACCCCCTAATGGGAAGTATGAGGTTTTGAATGGGTTTTCTGGAAGGTAAGAAGGGTCTGATCTACGGAGTGCGCAACCAGCGCTCCATTGCCTGGGGCTGTGCGCAGTCGCTGGCACGCGAGGGAGCTGAACTAGCACTCACGTTTTTAGGGGAGCGTGAGGAGCAAGATGTCCGTAAGCTCTCGCCCGAGCTCGGGGATGCGGTCAAGCTGATTCAGGGCTGTGATCTCACCCAGCCCGACCAAGTCGAGGCGCTCCATACGGCGATCAAAGAGTCGCTTGGACAGCTTGATTTCGTGATCCATGCGGTCGCCTTTGCCAAGAAAGACGATCTCTCCAACCCGTTTGTCCAGACCTCCGCAGACGGCTTCGCGCTGGCGATGAATGTCTCGGCTTACACGCTGGTCGCGGCTGCCCGTGCCGCAGAGCCGCTGATGACCGAAGGCGGAAGCATCTTGACACTGACATATCTCGGGGCCGACCGGGTGATTCCGAACTACAACGTGATGGGAGTCGCCAAAGCGGCCTTGGAATCCTCAGTGCGCTACTTGGCAAGTGAGCTTGGCCCGAAGAAAATCCGTGTCAATGCCATCTCTGCTGGCCCCGTCATGACACTCTCCGCACGGGGAATCGCGGGCTTTACGGGGCTCTATAAAGCAATCGCGGATGTCGCGCCTCTGCGCAAAGCCACTGATATTGACGAAGTTGGGGACACGGCGGCGTTTTTATGCTCAAATCTGTCACGCGGCATCACCGGCGAGACGTTGTTTGTGGATAGTGGCTATCATATCGTCGGAATGATAACCGGAAACGAGTAAACCCATGCGCGTGCCCCTCTTCCTTGCTCTTGCTCTCTTTATCGCCGGTTGCGGTGGAGGCGGTGGAGGCAGTAGCGATCCAGGGGCAAGCTCCGTCGTGGCGGCGCGGGCAACCCTGGCCTCGGACTCGGCCTCAGAAGTGCTGATTCAGTGGGCCGCGCCGCTGGATATCTCGGCCCAGCGCATTGTCGAATATCAAGTCTTCCGGGGCGGTGATCGAATTGGGGCCACCAGCAAAGACGGTCGCAGCTTTCGCGACACGACCAGCGAGGGGACGTTCGCGTATCAAGAAGCCAGTGGCACCACACTCACGCCCCGCACGGGCAACCACACCGCGCTTCGTCCTGGTGGCACAACGCGCTACCAGGTTCGCGTCGTCTTCCAGCGAATCGAGCCCAGTGGTGCGACAAGCTACGCAGAGACGAGCTTAAACTCACCCGGGGTGGCCACCACACCACTCGTTCGCCCCAGTATCGCCAGTGTCACTCCACAGGCCACCGAGGCCCTCGTGCGATTTCCCAAGCTAGACGGAGCCGACCAGTACCAAGTAGAGCTCTCCGCCTTTTCAGACTTCCGCAGCAAGAGTATCCGTGGCCCGGTTGTTGTCACCAGCGGCGAGGGGCTCATCACCATCCCCTGGCCCGCAGATAGCACCAGTGGCGGCACGGTCTATGTCCGGGTTGGAGCCCGCTCCACCGCCGATGCCACACCCCCCCTCACCACCGATCCCAATGGCGATGACTACCTCTACTCCAACGCACAAACAATTGTCCGTTAGTGAACAATAGTATGAGGCAGACGATACAATAGCTATCGTGTCTGCTTCCCTCTCGCGTGTCTTTGGTAAAAATGGCCCTCTGGGCAAGCGGCTTCCGGGCTTTTCGCCACGTGCGGAGCAGACAGCACTGGCGGAGGCGATTGCACTAGGGCTGGAGCAGAGCCGTCCGGTCTTAGCAGAGGCAGGAACCGGTGTGGGAAAGAGCCTCGCCTATCTCGTCCCGCTCCTCCGTTGGCTGGAGAAAACCGAAGGCCGTGCGGTGATCTCCACGCACACTCTAGGTCTTCAGGGACAGCTTATCGAGCGCGACATCCCTGCCGTCTTAGCCGCGCTGGAGTCGCCGATTGAGGCTGCGGTGCTCAAGGGGCGCCAGAACTTTCTCTGCTGGCAGGAGCTGGAGATCGCCTCGGGAGAGCTCTGGACCTTTGGCGATCCCACCTTTAAGAATGTCCAGCGCTGGGCCAGCGAGAGCGACACCGGCGATGTGGCGGAGCTTGACTTCACCTACTCCGGCTGGAGCGAGATCGCGGCGCACCCAGACACCTGCCGCCATCGAGAGTGCCGCCACTACGACAAGTGTTTCTACTACAAGGCCCGCAAAAATGCCGAGCAGTGTCGGCTCTTGGTGGTCAACCACGCGCTCTTTTTCGCGGATCTTCGCCTGCGCCGCCAGAACCCAGAAGGCCCCAGTCTGATCCCCAGCTACGATGCCGTGGTCTTCGACGAGGCGCACCACGTGGACGATGTCGCGACCCGTGCCTTTGGTCTGGAGTGGAGCTCGCGCCGCGTGCCGATCCTGCTCTCACGCTGCAAGCGCCTGCCTCAGCTCAAGGCCAACCAGCTCGCGGCCATTGATGCCATTCACGAGCGCTTGCTGGACCCCTACTTGGCTGCAGGCAACTACGAAGGCTTTATGCGAGAAGTAGACGCGCCGCAGTTCCGTGAGCTGCGTGATGCGGTCGGCGTGGCGCTGGATGCTCTCGCCAAAGACTTAGTCAATATCGCCGAGACAACCACGAAGCCGACGGAGAAAGAGAAAGCGGTCGGGCTGGCAAAGACTGCCACGCGCCTCTCGACAGAGCTCTCTGCCTTTCACACGGAGCCGCAAGACGACTCCTACTTTCTCTGGTACCACAACCGCACCCTGCGCGGCGGCGGCGTGATGACCACGCTGGTTCGCACGCCCTACGAGACTGCGCCCACTCTCGAAGAGGCACTCTACTCTCGCCTAGAGCGCGTCACGTTTGTCTCCGCCACGCTCGCCACAAGCGGCGGCTTCGAGAACGCCGCAAAGCGCCTAGGCCTAGTCACCCCCCTAGCCCCCACCGGGCACCCTTTGGGCGGGGGGGAGATCAATGCGATCCAGAGCATCCAAGGCTCACCGTTTGAGTACCAGAAAAATAGCCTTCTCTACATTCCACGCCAGCTTGGCCCTCCCGCCAACACGGATATCTACGCGGAGCGGATGCTCTTTGAGGTGCAGAATCTCATCAAGCTTGCCAAGGGCCGGACGTTTGTCTTGTTCACGTCGCACCGGATGCTCTCACTGGCCAAAGAGCGCCTCAAGCAGAGCCTGGAGTACCCGATCTTTGCGCAGGGCGAGGCTCCCAATGCACGGCTTGTCGAGAGCTTCACCAAGGCGGGCAATGGCGTTCTCCTAGGCACGAGTAGCTTCTGGGAAGGCGTGGATGTGCCGGGGGAGGCGCTCTCTCTAGTGATCTTGGATAAGCTCCCCTTCCCCACTCCGGACTCGCCGCCGCTACGTGCCCGTGAGGAGCGCATCAAAGCAGCAGGCGGCGATGCCTTTAATGAGTTCAGCCTGCCTGTAACCGAGCTGCGCCTCAAGCAGGGCTTTGGGCGCTTACTGCGAACGACAACCGACCGGGGGGTGGTCGCCATCTTGGATGCCCGGCTCTGGAGCAAGGCCTACGGCAGAAAGTTACTCGATGCCCTTCCTCCCTGCCCAAAAACCGATCAAATTGATCGGGTCGCTGCGTTCTTCGGAGCCGAGTCGTGATACAATCTTGGTGCGTGAGAGCGCAAACGGAATCCTTATGTAGGATAGCGGCTCGCTATCCTTTTTTTTTCATGGGGGGAGTAGGTTGTCTATGGGCGCGGTAGTGGTCGTGGGGACGCACTGGGGAGACGAAGCAAAGGGTAAGCTGGTAGATCTCCTCGCACAAGATGCGGAGCTGGTAATCCGCTACGGGGGCGGTCCCAATGCAGGCCACACGGTTCATGTGGGCGAGAGCACCTACAAGTTCCACCTGATCCCCTCCGGGATTCTCAACCCGAAAACTCTCTCCATCATGGCCGATGGGATGGTCATTGACCCCGCCACTCTGGTGCGCGAGATCGAGACCCTTCAGGGCGTGGGAATTGACACGAGCAACCTGCGAATCTCCCACAACGCCCATGTGATTCTTCCCTACCACCGCCTGCTGGATCAGCTCGAAGAGAAGCTCAAGGGGGCGGGTGCGATTGGGACGACGGGGCGCGGTGTCGGGCCGTGCTATGCCGACAAGGCGAGCCGTGTCGGGGTGCGAATGGGCGATCTGATTGATCCCAAGCGCCTGCGTGAGCGCTTGACGGCTGCCCTGCCACTGAAGAATGCCATTCTGACTAAAGTCTTTGAGGCAGAGGCCGTGGAGCTTGAGGCGCTGATTGCCGAGCTCACCCCGCTCGGCGAGAAGCTGGCCCGCTATGTCTGTGACACGCAGGCACTCGCAGGCGAGGCACTGGAAGCCAATAAGCGTATCCTCTTTGAGGGAGCACAGGCCACCATGCTCGACATTGATGGCGGAACCTACCCGTTTGTGACCAGCTCCCACCCGATCTCCGGCGGCGCGTGTATCGGCACGGGCGTCCCTCCCACCGCCATCAGCGAGATTCTAGGCGTGGTGAAAGCCTACACCAGCCGGGTCGGGGCGGGAACCGTCCCTACTGAGCTGCTGGATGAGCGGGGCGATAAAATCCGCGAGCGTGGCAATGAGTACGGCACCACCACAGGCCGTCCTCGCCGTATTGGCTGGCTGGATGGCTTTGCCCTCCAGTACGCCGCGCGGGTGAATGGCCTCACGGGAATCTGTATTGGGCACTTAGATGTTCTCGCGGGCTTTGAGACGATCAATATCTGCGTCGGCTATACCAAAAACGGTGTCCTGCTCAAGCACTTTCCTGCAGGAGATGTCTGCCTGATGGACGGCTGCGAGCCGGTCTACGAGGCGCTTCCAGGCTGGCCAGAGGACTCCATAGACAACGTCACGCGCTTTGAAGACCTCCCGGCCAATGCCCAGGCCTATGTCCGCCGCGTCGAGCTGCTTGCCGGGGTTCCTGCCCGCTTCGTCTCCATCGGTCCCCGCCGCGATCAGACTCTGCTAACGCCCAACTCTCCCGCTCCTGCACAGCTCTTTGCCAGTCCCAAAATTTCTCTCCTCACTGAAAAATAACAAGCATCAGTATTCACACTTGAAGATTTCTGTGGGTTAGTTTATACTCTCTCCACGATGCTTTCTAGAAAAGACGGAGTGTGGATCAGTCTTCAGGGAACTCTGGTCATTATTGACTGAGTACCCTGCCCTCGAATGTTCACTATCGCCAAGCGCCGCGAGGGACGGTAGCATATCCCTATGCCTACTCGCCGTGCTTTTTTGTGTCTCCTGGGAGTCCCGCTCCTCGCGGGTTGCCCGAAACCTGCAACTCCCCCAACCAGCTCTAGCCCTAACATAGCGGCTCGTGAGGATCTAAAAGTTGGCTTTCTGCCTGTCACGTGCCATCTGACTTGCCCGGTGACGGACTTCGCCTCGCGCACTAGCTCCACGGCGCACTATGAGTCGGAGAAGTTTCTCTCCTGGCCCGATGTTGCCAATGCCTTTAAGGCGGGCCGGCTTGATGCGACGTTTATGATCGCACCGCTTGCCATGGTACTGCGCGAGCAAGGTGTGCCTTGCCATATTGTCTATCTTGGTCACCGCGATGGCTCCACCGTCATTGTCGCTAAGAACAGCACTGCCAAGAGCCTCAAAGATCTCAAGGGACAGACATTTGCCATCCCCAACAAAGCCTCCAACCAGTACCTCGTGATCCGCTACTTGATGGAGAAAGAAGGCATGGCAGAAGGCGATCTGATCTTCAAGGAGCTACCGCCCCCGCAGATGCCCGCCGCGCTTGCCGCAGGGAGTATCGCAGGCTACTTTGTGGGAGAGCCTCACGCCGCCAAAGCCGAAGTGACCGGTGTGGGGCGGGTGCTCTACAAGGCAAAAGACATCTGGCCGCAGTTTATCTCGTGTGTGCTCGTTGTCTCGGATCGCTTGATCGCTCAGAAACCCGCGCTTGTCAAAGACCTCGTGCGCGGAATCGCCGAGTCCGGGGAGTGGGCGGAGAACCACCGCGATGAGGCCGCTAAAGTGGCGGCACCGTACTTCATGCAGGACGAGAAGCTCCTCAAGTACGTCCTCGATGATCCGGGTCGTGTCAGCTACCGTCAGCTCACGCCGGGCAATGAAGAGATGACCAAGATCCGTGACATGGCAATGAAAGCGGGCCTTCTCAAGACCGCGGTTCCCATCTCGGACTTTCTGGACACGCAGTTTATCCCAAAGAAGATCGAAGCCGCCAAGATCAACATGGCCGACGCGGGCAAGAAGCTCTAGCGCTCCAGACCCAGTGCCGTGAGGAGTGCATGGGTCGCCTCGACCACGGCGGGAGAGGTGACCTGCCGGGGGCGCGGTGTGGGAATGGCGTACTCGCACTGGATTTGGGCGGGGCGCTCCGAGAGAACCAAGACCCGATCGGCAAGCTGAGCGGCTTCTTCAATATCATGGGTCACCAGAATCACCGTGCACGGGCGCTTGTCCAAGAGCCGGGCAAGCTCCGTGCGCATCTTCAGGCGAGTGAGGTAGTCGAGCGCCGAGAAAGGCTCATCGAGAAGCAGTAAGTCTGTCTTGCCTGCCAGCGCCCGTGCCAGCTCGACGCGCTGGCGCATCCCGCCGGAGAGCTGGTGTGGGTAGGCATTGGCAAACTCGGTCAGCCCGACAAGCTCCAAAAGCTCGGCAACCTCCGCCTCAGAGACTGCCCCCAGCGCGATATTCTGGCGCACGGTTCGCCAAGGAAAGAGCCCGTCTGTCTGATAAACCGTACGGGTCGTCCCCGTACGGGTCACCGTTCCCTGGGATGGCTTCAGGTGCCCAGAGAGTATCGAGAGAAGCGTGGTCTTGCCCGAGCCACTCGGGCCGACAATCGCCAGAAACTCCTGCGGGGCAACACTAAGATCCATAGGGCGGAGCACTTCCAAGCCCCCAAACGTATGCCCAACGCCTCGTAGCTCTAACGCGCTCATCGCTCCCACCCCCAGCGCAGCGACGGCACTTTGGTGAGAAGCATCAGCAAGCGGTCAAAGGTGATCCCCAGCACTCCGATCACCAGCATCCCCACCAAGATAAGATCCGGGCGGAGTGCCTGGTTGGCATCCTGGATCAGAAACCCCACCCCACGGTCTCCGGCGATCATCTCCGCCGCCACGAGAACCAGCCAGCAGAGCCCCATGGTTACCCGTAGCATGGTCACCAGCTGCGGCATGATGGCGGGAAAGAGCACCTGGGAGAAAAGCCGCAGTCCACGGAGCCCATAGTCTTCTGCAACCCGGAAGTAGACACGAGGAACGGCCACGACGGCAGCGACAGTGGTAACGGCCACCGGAGGGAGCGCGGCAAGTAAGATCAGAAAAACCACGGTCGTGTCCCCTGTCCCGAGCCATAGAACCGCAAACGGAATCCAGGCCAGCGGCGAGAGCGCACGAAGAAAGTTCAGGACAGGAAGCAGCGCCTCACGAGCCGCCACCCAACGGCCCAGCCAGAGCCCGAGGGGCACTCCCAACCCCACACTCAAAACATAGGCAACCAGCACACGCGCCAGAGAGGCCAGCGTGTCTTTGAGAAGGCGACCGTCGCGCGATGCTTCCGAAAACCCGGCCAGTGCCTCCGTTGGGGAGGGAAACAGCCCGATCTGCGTGCCGGGTCCGGTGGGACGAACCAGCCAGCCACGGCTCGCCGCAAAAAACCAGGCAGCGAGCAGAACGAAAAGAGTACCGAGGGGAAGAAGAGAGCGCAGCGGAAGCTTCATGTCGGGAGAAGTATAGCACGCGGGGCACCAACACCCATCCTATCGCTCTCCCTGTGTGGGCGAAGGCAGGGAAACGAGCTGTTGCGCGGATAGTGATCCCCCCGTAGGCCGAGTTACAACCTTCATCTCATCCTATTTCACATCAGCCCGCAAGACCCGCGAAGTCTTTGTCGCTAAGGCCTTTGAGCTCGCCGGTGCTGTCTCCAAAGCGCTCTAGCGGAACCCCCATGCGGCGCAGGAGACCGAGGTGGAGGTTGCAGAGCGGAGTATTCTTAGCGTAGGTCAGGTGGCGACCTGTGGAGAGCGTGTTGCCGCCGCGCCCGCCGAGCACGAGTGGCAGGTTGTAGGGGCTGTGCGCATTGCCATCTTTGATGCCACTTCCGAAGAGCACCATGCTATTGTCGAGCAGCGTGCCCTCACCGTCTTTGATGGCTTTCATGCGCTGGAGCATGTAGCCGTACTGGGCCAGGTGCCAGATCCCGATTTTTTTGTAGGCATCGAGTTTTTCGGCGTTGTTTTCATGGTGGCTGTACTCGTGGTGGCCACCGTGGACACCGGGCAGGAAGCCGAAGTTGCGCCCGGAGACTTCGTTGCCGAAGAGGAACGTGGAGACACGCGTGGAGTCCGACCAGAAGCCCAGTACCATCAGATCCAGCATGATCCGCACTTGCTCCGTGTGGTCTAGAGGCCGCTTATCGCCGGGAACGGCGTACCAGTCTTTAATGCGCTTGTCGAGTTTCTCAGACTCCGCACGCAGAATGGGATCGTCCAAGACGGAGCCCTTGCGGCGAGCGGCATCGAAGGCGATACGCTTCTCGACGGCACGCACGGCATCTAGATACTCTTCGAGCTTGAGGCGATCTGCGGCGCTGATCTTTTTCTTGAGGCCACTCGCATCGTCGAGCACCGAGTCTAGCACGGACTTGTCACTGGCGCTCACGCCCTTTCCGCTCTGCCCCTGGCGGAAAAGACGGTCAAAAGCGGCTTGGGGATTGATCTCCCGCGAGACGGGCGTCGTGGGCGTGCTCCAGGAGATATGCGAGCCGTAGAGCGCGGTCAGGCCGACATTGGTATCCACATAGGTCGTCGGAGGGTCTACGGAGAGCTCCAGCGATGGCAGCGGGGTGAGGTTGCCGAGCTTCTGTGCGATAAGCTGGTCTATCGAGATGCCCCCCGCATTGAGATTGGCCCCGGTCGTCTTGGCGATCGTGGTGCCGGTCAGAAACGGCGCGATCTTGTAGTAGTGTCCATCACCCGTGATCGAGCCATGGTTCATCAGCTCCGTGAGAACGAGGATATCGTCCTTGACGGCAGCAAGAGGCGCAAGAATCTCTGAGAGCTCAAACTGACTTCCATTGCCTTTGGGTGTCCACGCAAAGGGGTTCACCCCGTTGGGCATGTAGAGCACCGCCAAGCGATTCGGCGACTTCGCCGTGGTCTGAGCCAGCGCCTCAAAAGCGGGCAGGGCAAGCGCGACACCCGCGCCCCGCAAAACAGTTCGTCGTGTTAGCGTCTTCATCGCATCTATTTTACCGCAACGCCGTTTATAATGATAAGGAGAAATTCCCATGAGTAAAGTGAGTAAGCTAGTTCTGGTGGTGTGTGCCCTGCTGCTCGTCGCAGCGGGTATCTGGTCACTCGCGCCGCGCCCGGCAGCGACACCGGAGCTTCAGATCGCGGAGTCGCTGCAAGAGGCTGCGGACTACGCTCAAGCGGGGAGAGTCTCGTCCATGATGGACTTGATCTCCAACGACTTCAAGAGCGGGATGATGAATAAAGCACGGATGCAGCTTCTGCTCACCCAGGCAAAGCGCAGTGGGCAGGGAGTGCGCTACGACGTGAGAGTTGCACCACCCCGCGTGCTTCCCTCCGCCGATGGCAACCCCGACCAGCGGGTGGTCTTTACGGCAGCCTCGGTGCTCGGTGACGGTAGCGAGACGCTCTGGGGTGGCAACCAGCTCACTCTGGTGATGCGAAAAGAGACGCGCCGCCACAACCTAATCTACACCGAGCCGCACTGGCGCGTGATCTCAATTGCCAACATGCCGCCCCTCCCTGGCGAGAGCAGCGAGTAGTGGCCGCACGTCCCCAGGTCACCGTGCTCTGTGTCGGGAAGCTGCGCGAGACGTACTGGAAAGACGCCATCGCGGAGTATGTCAAGCGGCTTGGGGGCCAGACCAGTTCCTTTGCGCTGATCGAGGTTGAGGAAGACACCCGTGCCAACTCGGAGAAAGAGGGCGAGCGCCTGCTTGCCAAAATCCCCGAGCGCGGCTGGGTCGTGGCCTGCGATGGAACCGGAAAGGCACTGGCCTCCGAGGCGCTGGCAGCCAAGATCGAGCAGGTCTGCACCGAGGGCGAGAGCCACTTACTGTTTCTCATCGGCGGAGCCAACGGCCTCAGCGATGCCGTCCGCTCTCGTGCCAGCTTCTTGCTCTCGTTTGGCCCGATGACCCTCCCTCACCCACTCGCGAGAGTCGTCTTAGTGGAGCAGCTCTACCGCGCCTTCAAGATCAACCGCGGCGAGGCGTACCATCGATAAGCCCCCCCCGGCGGGAGTCAGGGGGATCAGTCAAACGGCAAGTCGGGCGGCGGCAAGAGCGCACCCGCTCGCTCACAACTCTCACGCCACTCCCACAGAAGTGTGAGGTCAGGAATTGGCCCCGAGGGGAACCTTTCCGGGGCGATGGTAATCGGAGGAGTAGGCAGAGAGAGGCTTGTGAGCCAGTCGGCTTCGGCTTGCGAGGCGAAAACCAGCGCGGCGGCGTGGGTTAGCAAGAGCCGCTCGGGAATGAGAAGCTCCGCGGAGGGGTAGCGACCCGTGCGCCACTCGATAAGAAAGGCTTGTTTTTCCGTGGGGTCCGTGATTGGGATAAACTCTTCTCGGTGTGCCCAGCGCTTGGTGTTGTACTTTAGGTACGCCGCGCCAGTGAGCTGACTAATCTCAGGCGAGAAAGCAAGAAGCGCATGCGGATAGCCACGCGGGAGCTTGTCGGCCAAAAGTGGGGTTTGTGAGGAAAACGAGAGATGGACATAGCTCTCTAGCCCTAGCTTTCGTCGCCGCGAGAGTGCCGTGGGGCGCGGGTGGGCAGAGGCGCGGAGTGCTCCCTCCGTAAGAATCTCAGGGAGAAATTGGAGCGGCGTGGTATGCCAGTAAAACTCGGGGCTGGGAACCATAATAGCAATAGGATTGTACACTCTCGTTGCGAAGGGGTGAGCCACCACGATACAATCGGCGGCGTCCCCCTCAGGAATAAAATATGGCAAGATCGCTCATTATCGTCGAATCACCGGCTAAGACCAAGACCATCAAGGGTTTTCTTGGCCCCGACTACAAAGTCGAGGCCAGCATGGGCCATGTCCGTGACCTGCCCAAGTCAAAGTTGTCCGTGGACATTGAAAACGACTTCGCACTCACCTACGAGCCACTGACGGACCGTAAAGACGTGCTTGGAAAGCTCGCGGCGGCGGCCAAGGGCTGTGACACCATCTACCTGGCCTCCGACCCTGACCGTGAGGGAGAGGCGATCTCGTGGCACATCGCGCAGGCACTGAAGCTGCCTAAAGCGAAGATCAAGCGCATCGTCTTTAATGAGATCACCAAGTCGGCGGTGAACTTAGCGCTTGCCAATCCCCGTGAGATCAATCAAGATAAAGTAGAGGCCCAAGAGACACGCCGGACGCTAGATAGACTAGTCGGCTACAAGATCAGCCCTCTGCTTTGGAAAAAAGTGCGCAAAGATCTCTCCGCAGGCCGTGTACAGTCCGTGGCCGTGCGCCTGATCTGCGACCGTGAGCGTGAGATTTTAGCGTTTGTGCCCGTGGAGTACTGGAGCCTTACCGCCAACCTTGCGCCCCAGACCGGCAAGAAGCAGGCTTTCGATGCCAACTTAGTGGGCTTCGAGGGCAAGAAGCTCGAGATTAAGACTGAGGACGAGACCATGGCGGTCTTGCGGGCGGTCGAGAGCGCCCCCTGGACGGTCGCCAAGGTCAAGAAGTCCGAGCGGCAGCGACGTGCCTATGCCCCGTTTATTACGTCCACGATCCAGCAAGAAGCGGCGCGCAAGCTTGGATTTTCCAGTAAGCGCACCATGACGGTGGCGCAGCAGCTCTACGAAGGCATTGACTTGGGCGGCGATGCAGGTACCGTGGGTCTCATTACCTACATGCGTACCGACTCAACACGCGTCGCGGGCGAGGCACAGGCGGCAGCAAAAGAGTACATTATCGAAAACTTTGGCAAGCCCTACGCGCCTGAGAAGTTCAATGTCTACAAGTCCAAGAACGCCGCACAGGATGCCCACGAAGCGATTCGCCCGACCTACATCACCCGAGAGCCCGATAGCATCAAGACGCGCCTCAATGCCGACCAGTACAAGCTCTACCGCCTGATCTGGCTGCGCTTTATTGCGTCGCAGATGTCGCCCGCTGTGATGGATGTCGTACAAGCCGATATTGAAGCGGCAAAGTACACGTTCCGAGCAACCGGCTCCACGATCAAGTTCGACGGCTTCCTGCGGGTCTACAATGAAGGCAAGGACAATCCAGCGCAAGTGGACGATGACGAGAAGCCACCGCTTCCGCCGCTCAACGAGGGCATGCCGCTGGATCTGCTCAAGCTCCTGCCCAAGCAGCACTTCACCGAGCCCCCGCCACGCTTCACGGAAGCAACTCTGGTCAAGGCGATGGAGGAGCAAGGCATTGGTCGCCCCAGTACCTACGCCTCGATCATCTCGACCATCCAGGACCGTGGCTACGTGGCGCTGAATGAGAAGAAATTTCAGCCCACAGACCTAGGTAATGTCGTCACCGATCTACTGGTTCAAGCCTTCCCCCAGATCCTCGATGTACACTTTACCGCAGGAATGGAGGAGCGCTTAGACGCGATCGAGGAAGGTAAGGACACCCGGATCGCGCTGCTCAAGGAGTTCTACGAGCCCTTTGCCATCGCCTTGAAGGCTGCCGATGAGACCATGGGCAAGTTCGCTAAAGACACTGGTCGCGCCTGCCCTGAGTGTGGCAAGGCACTTGTGGAGAAATTTAGCCGCTACGGAAAGTTTATCTCCTGCTCAGGCTACCCGGACTGTAAGTACAGCGAGAAGCTCGCCGCTGAAGGAGCTGACGGTGAGGCTGCTCCGGTGGCAGAGCCTGTGGTCTCAGAGATCCCCTGCCCCAACTGTAGCCGCCTCTTGGTCGAGAAGACGGGGCGCTTTGGGAAGTTTCTTGCCTGCCCTGGCTACCCGGAGTGTAAGTACATCCACAAAGACAAGCCTGCCGCCGAGTCTACGGGGGTCAAGTGCTTTGCGTGTGGCAAGGGCGAGTTTGTGGAGAAGCGAAGCCGGAGCGGGGTCTTCTACTCCTGTAATCAGTACCCTGCCTGCAAGACCGCTCTCCCGGGCAAGCCCCTCACCGACCGCAAGTGCCCTCAGTGCGAGGGCTTGTTGCATGAGAAAGTCTTTAAAGGGCGACTGACGGGGATCGCGTGTGCCAACAAAGAGTGTGGCTACTCCGAGAGCATCAAAGCCGCCCTGAAAGAAGAACCCGCTGAGGCCTAGGGGCCTAGCCCTGTGCGAGCATCCGCCTAAGGTAGCTCGCTTCCTCAGGCGGTAGTGGAATCGAAAAACCCTTGCCGTTTGCCTTAGGTCGCCCTGCCTCGACATCGAGCATGGAGAGGGCAGCCATCACGCGCTCTCGCTCAATGGCGGAGGCAACCATAAGGCAAACGGTTCCGTTGTCGTCCCTCTCCGCTTGTTCTAAGATCGCGTTCAGCATTCCCACGGAGCGCTTTGCCATCGCGGAGAGCGGGGCGATGGGCCGCGGGAGAGCCACTTTAGGCCGGGGCTGTGGTCTTCGAACCGGTTTTGCCTTCACGTCTGCCAAGAGTTTTTGCTCATCGCGGAGCTTTTGTTCAGCACGGCGCTTGTCCATCCCCTTCTGGAGTGCTTCTTCGGCTTGCTCAGCCTGACGTGCACGGGTCATCCAGCGACTGATGGTCGAGACATCTAGATCCAGAGCGCGGCTGATCCGAGACAGGCTCCACTCCTGGCGATGGAAGGCAAGCGCAGCGAGTCGGCTCGCCACGGCGGAGTCCTCTTGTGGCTCCGTGTTCTCACGAATCCATGCTGCGACTTCTTCCCGATCCCGAGCCACCTGCGTGTTTTTAGCCGCGTTGCGGAGCGCACGCCGGGCTGCTTTAACGGCTTCTCGGCTAGGCTCAACAGCACGTGGGGCTCTCACGACCACCACAGGCTCGGGTTGAGGCTGCTCGACAGGCTTCGCAGGAGCACTCTCCTTGGCTTTTACTTCGTCTTCATCTATCAGCGGAATCCAAAGGTGCATGGTCGCGGGAAGCTCTTTGACCTGGTTGTACCAGCGTGTTAACTTATGCGGCGTGATTCCGATCAGCGCGGCAATCTCACGGGACTTCTTGCCTTCCTCAAACTGCTGAATGACATAGAGCCGCATGGCATTGTGGTGACGGTCAAACTCCGTTGGTTCTTTGCCTGCAGGAGGCGGCTTAAGGACGTTATCACGCTGCGCGACGGGGGCCGCCACCGTCGCAGGGACGACACGCGGTGGCGCTACGGGAGTAGGAGGAGGTGTTTGGAATGTCGGGAGAGTCTCTGGCTCACGAATGAAGCTCGGAAGTTCCTCAGTCGGCGCATTTCCCTGCAAGAGGGCATAGGCCTGAAGAAGCTGAGGAACGTAAACTTCATCTTCTGCAAACATCTGCTGCTCTGCTTGAAGAATTTCATCGGTAGAGAGAGGTTGGCGAAGTGTCTGTCGTTGTCGTACACGATTAAGAATATCTTGTCGCCGGCGCGGCGAAGTTGGAGAATCAGGTGTCATCATAATGGTTTTGGGGGTGCTTTTCTGTTTAGAAACAAATGAAAAGACATCTCGTTAGACAATACCTTTGACACAAAAGTTCCTGTGTCAAAGGTGTGTCAAGGATTTTTCAAGTATATCACGGAAAAGAATCACTTGCTTCGTCGCAATAGTACCAGGCACAGATTCCCCCCAATCGGAAAGAGTGCCATCCCCCAAAAGAGTGTCCGGAGGACATCGGCAAGCTCCGCTCCTGCCCCCACTCGGCTCAGATTATGATAGGCAGCCAGGTCAATAAGTAGTCCGATACTACAGACCACTAAACCAACCCAGCCGACAAGGCGCATCGGGTACCTAAACCTTGCCCCAAGCCTTTAGGTTCTCGATACTGATCTTAATGGACTCCAGAGGCGTGAGCGGTGCCTGACAGCTATCCTGCTCCACCATGTAGAACTTCGTCCCTGCCGCTTCTGCCGCGGCGAAGAGTGCAGGATAGTCTACGGTTCCGGCTCCGACAGGCGCAAAGCTGCCGTCGCTGTCCATGTCTTTCAGGTGCACCAGCGGGACACGCCCGGAGAGCCGTGTTAAATAATCCGCAATGTCCTGACCGCCTTTTTTAATCCAGAACGTGTCGAGCTCGGCCTGAAGGCTTGGAGCGGACTCAAAGAGAACATCCAGGCCCGTCTTGCCGCCTTCCGAGAGATCAAACTCAAAAGCATGGTTGTGGTAGCAGAGTGTCAGGCCCGCGTCGGCGTACACCGGAGCAATCGCACTCAGCTCCGCCCCGAGCTTGGCGTAGCCCGCTAGAGACTCGGTGTAGGGCTTGCCGATCCAGGGGACGATCACATAGTCGTAGCCAAAGAGCCGAGCCTCAGCGATCGCCTGGTCGGGCTTGCCTGTCACGACATCTACCCCAACATGCGCCCCAATGGCTCGCAGGTTATTGGCATCGAGAAGCGCTTTATACTCTTCTGCAGTCTTGCCCGCGTAGCCCGCCAGTTCCACACCCTGATAGCCAAGGCTCGCCACATAGGCCAGAGTTCCCACCAAGTCGCGCTGGGCATCGTCGCGAACCGTGTACATCTGTAAACAAACTGGAATCTTTGTCATGCCCTCTTCTTCGCCGTAACACGCCGTGATTCCTGCGGGTACAATCCCGTTCATGGCTTCTCCCGTTCTTCTCTGCTCGTCTTTGGACACTGTCGAGGCACTCTTTGTGGTGGAGACGCCGCGTACACAGCCACTGGTCGAGGCACTCAAACGGCTCTCGCCAGTGCCGGTGCATGCCATCGCCAACGACCCTGCCCATGCGTCGGATGTCTGGATGCAGGACACGGCAGAGTTTGCCGTCCGTGACGGCAAGCCTGTGGCGCTGCTAGGCCTGCGCGGCAAGCATGACATGGGCCTCACCTGCGGCCCGCTGGATCAGCTTGTGGAGACCTATCTCGCCGAGAAGCTGCCCTCTATTGAGCGGCTCAAAGTTGGGGAGCCAAAGGCGGGGCGGCGCTGGATTGACTGGTACGGGAACTTAGAGGTCTCGCCCCCAGTGCCCGGATTTCCCGAGGGACGCATTCTCACCGGCAAGCAGCGCGAGCTGAGCTTTCACCCCGAGGCGCTGGCGTTTTTAGAGAGACAAAAGGCTCAGTGTCCGCCTGTGTTTATAGACGTGAGCTGGCTGACTATCGGGCATGTGGACGAAGTCATTAGCTTTATCCCCGCACCGGAAAAAGATCGGAAGGGCTGGCGGGCGCTTCTACCATGCCCGGATACCGCACTCTTGGCACTGGCAAACTTGGCCGATGACCAGCCGGCGTTTGTGGGCAAGCGCGGTGAGACGACGGTGGGTAAGCTCAAGGCACTGGCACAAAACGCGGAGCAGAAGAAGATCCGAGGGGCACTGAAGGCCACGCGCGAGCAGCTAAAAGCCGAGCTGGGAATCGAGCAGGAGGATATTGTTCCGGTTCCGGCACTCTTTGAAAACGGCCTCGCCGTGATTCCCAATCCGGTCAATAGCCTCGTCGTCGGCAAGACTGTCTTTGTGCCCGACCCGTGCTTTACGCCCCTGCGCCGTGCACTTGCATCTCCGCTTTCCTCCCTTGGGCTGACCGTGCACTTTGTAGATATCTGGGAGCCTTACCATACGGCGGCGGGAGAGCTTCACTGCGGCACCAATGCGCTCCGTAGTAAGCCTCCTCGCCGCTAGTGCAGCGAGGTCAGCAAGAGCCGCGCGATAGCCAGGTAGATCACGAGGCCCGTCGCGTCCACCAGGGTGGTGATGAGCGGAGCCGAGACCAGAGCGGGGTCAATCTTGAGCTTATGGGCCAGCATCGGGATCAGAGATCCCATCAAGTTTGCCCACGTACAGACCGCCACCACTGTCAGGGCAACCACCAGGCTCAGCTCCAGAGAGTTTCCCCGCGCCCGTGTCCAGCCAAAGGCAACCCCTCCTAAGAGCATGCCTAGCAGAAGCCCTCCAAACAGCTCACGCAGGAGCACTAGGAGCAAGTCGCGACCTCGCACTTCGCCCAGCGCAATCGCCCGGATGATCGTCGAGACACTCTGAGCCCCGGTGTTGCCCCCCGTTCCGATCAGCAGAGGGATAAAAGTCGCCAGTGCGGTCACTTGATGGAGCGACGACTGGGCGGACTTCAAGATCTCTCCGGTCAGAGTCCCGCCGACGAACAGCAACAAGAGCCACCCGATCCGCGAGCGCACCACACGCCAGATGGGCACTGAGAAGTACGAGAGGTTTTTCATCCCCGCCTCAGCAGAGATTCCACTCTGCTTGAGGAAGTCTTCGGTCTGCTCCTCGTTGAGAATGTCCACGACATCGTCCACGGTCACGATTCCGGCCATCGTGCCATCGGGCAGGAGAACGGGAAGCGCCGTAAAGTCGTACTTGCCAACGAGGCGGGCGACTTCCTCTTGGTCCATGTCCGCCGGGATCGAGACGATATCGCGAACCATAATGTCGGTGATAAGCTGATCGGCCCGTGCCCGGAGCAGGTCACGGAGCGAGAGAACTCCCACCAGCCGCTCGCCCTCACGCACATAGAGGACATTGAGGGTCTCGGCCTCCTCAGATCCCTGACGCACGGTCGCAAACGCGGACTCCACGCTCTCATCAGGCCGCAGGCTGATAAAGCGATCTGTCATCAAGCGCCCTGCCGTGCCGGGCTTGAAGCTCAGAAGCTCGCGCACTTCCTCGGCATCTTCGGGGGAGCGCGTGAAGAGATCTTGAAGAATCGCTTTCTGCTTCTCCCGCGTGGTGACCTCGGCGATAATCTCTGCCGCATCGTCCATCGGGAGCAAGTCCAAGAGGGCGGCGATTCGTTCGGGGACTTCGTTATCGAGTAAGTAGCGGGCCGTGTCCGTGTCAAGCTCATCGAGCACCTCGGCTGCCCGTACGGAGTCTAGGAGCCGGAAGACGCGAATCGAATCATCATCGTCTAGGCGCTCCATGACCTCCGCAATATCGGCGGGGTGGTAGCCTTCGAGCAAGGCAACAAGAGGAGTGTTATCAGGCGAATTAAGAACATCACGGAGGCCCTCTTCGAGGCGCTCGGTGTTCTTTTCGAGTGTTTCCATCCGGATCATGTGAGTGTTGCTCATCATGCAGCCGGGGAGAAGGTTTTTTGGGAAGTCGCGACGGGCTTCAGTGCCCTATCGCTTTATCTCTAAAAGCTTAAGAGCGTGAAAGCCGCCGCGACGGCATTAAGCCTTCGTCCGTCGCATTTTCTTTCATGGGTTTTTCTTGGTGTTCGTAACTGGAACCGTCCGACATTTCGGGCTCTCCTGGCTACCCCGGTTGGGCAGACCCGGCGATTGTATCGCTTTCTTTTAGTATCGGCAAGAGTGGGCCGTAACTAAAACCTCTCCCCAAGCGTCCTATCCGGTACAATAGGAATTACTGTGCGGATGCTTCGTTTTTTACTCACTTCTCTGGCTCTCCTGAGCGCTCTTTTGCCAGCCTTGGCGCAGAGCGACACGGGTGAGATTGTCTCGGGGCTTCAGGCCAAGAGTCCTAAGTGTGTCATGCTGATTCTCGATGTCTCCGAGTCTATGACCGTAGACAGCTACAACCGAAAGATGCTGGATGCGATCCAGACCATCTTGACCGACGGTGTGCGTGAGGGCGATCAGGTCGTGCTCTACACCTTTGGGCCGAGCTACAAGAAAGTCTTTGATGAGACTCCGCAGACCCCAGCAGCCCGCCGCAAGCTCCTCGAAATGGTTCCCCTCAAGCCTGAACCGGGTGAGGGCACGAATATCCGGCAGCCGCATCACGAGGCCCTCAAGCTCGCCCGTGCCTCGGGTAAGACTCCGTTTATCGTGATCCTGACAGACTCGTTTAACGATCCGCCTAAAAAGACTCCCGCAGCCTACGCGGAGTACCTGAAGTACTACACTCCCGGCAAGCTCGACACGTACCCGGGCACCTCCGAAAATGCAGACTACGAGTCCCAGCTCGCCTGGATGACAAGCAGCGGTGGCAAGACCTTTGGCATTGGTGTCGAGATCCTGCCTTCAGGTCGCCCGAAAGAGCGCTTTAAGGTCGCCCCTAAAGCGGGAATCGTTGCGACACCAGAGCCCACTGCCTCGTCCTCAGAGACCAGCGCACCACCGCCGCCCAAGCCCGATGAGCTTCCGGTGGGCCTGATCGCCGCTCTGATCGGGCTCGGACTGGCAGGCGGTGCCTTTGCTCTCTTGCGCCCCAAGCCCATGCCGCTTCGCATTGCCGGAGCTGGCTCCCCGCGCGACTTTGACGTGCGGGGCAGTACGACTCTACGACTTGGCGGCGAAGGCGGCTCCGGCGCTCTGGATGCCTACCCGCTGGGGGGAACCAAAGCCGTGGCCGCGACCGTCAAGGGCGCACGCGGGGGTTTCACCTTACAGCCGCAACCGGGAAGTGGCTTACGTGTCTACCACAATGGGCTACCGCTGGAGAAACCAACCCCACTCCGCTACGGCGATGAAGTGCGTGTCAGTGTCGTTGACAGCAACGGTGCCGTGATCAAAGAAAATCGCTTGAAATTTAGTGACCCGACCAAACTGGTTTAAATGATGAAAATGAGATTGTCCCGACTTGTCTGCCTGCTCTTTGCCACACTTGCGCTGGCACTTCCCTCCCTGGCAAAGCCTGAGCTGAAGGCGCTCGCCGCACCCGACGACCTCAAGAGCCTTTACCGCGCCGGGGAGAACTACACGCTACATCTAGAGTACAAAGACCCCGACGGCTATGAAATCAAGAGCGCCAAGTTCCACGACAAGTCCAAAGACGGTGAGCCCAGCTTCGATGCCAAAGACGACTACAAAAATGCTAAGGTGGAGACAGGGGTGACACTCTCCTGGGAGGTCAATGGCTTTGCCAAAGGTGACCATGCAGGCTATTTCGAGATAGAGAACGAGAAAGGCATCAAAACACGCTACCCTGGCAAAGATGGTACCTACTACTCCTTCGCTGTGGAGAGCTTGGTAGATAAGTGGATTGTGATGGGAGTCGGGCTCTTGATCTGCTTGTTCATGCTTCCCTTCTTGGTCTACCTGATCGCTCGCTCGGCCAACAAGCAAGGAAACCCGTCAAGCGCGGCAAGAATCGGTTTGATTATCGGAATCTTTGCCGCCCTCGCGCTCTTTATCTTCCAGTTCTTAAGCTGGTACAGCCCGCTCGTGCTGGTGCTTGGAGGCGTTGCGGCAATCTTCCTTCTTGTGGTTGTGATTACCCGGCGCTAGAACTCCAAATATGGAACTTATTCCCGCTGATCTCGGTGAAAGCCGTGCCATCGCTCTTTTCCAGATGCGTGCGGCTCAGGTTGGTCAACAAAACCCACGCTCAGGGCGCCGTCTTCGCGCGGCACTCTCAGCATCGTCCAGCCCTAATGCTCTGACGCGCTTCTGGGCAAAAGAGACGGGCCTTGAGGGTGAGGCAGCAACTCAAGCGGTTCAGAGCGTAAAAGGCCAGCTCAATAATTTAGTGGGAGGCTTCGGCGGTGGTTGGGGCATCGGCTTTGGCGCACCTGCTCTGATGATTTTGGCAGAGGCGGGACAGCGCCCTGAGATGCTGATCGGGGGGGGGATTTCCGGAGCACTCTCGATTGCCGGTTTTGGAATCGCGGCTCAGATGCCGCGGAACCTGGTGCGGCGCTGGGGAAAGACTCCTCTCAGTACACAGGAGCTCGATCTGCTTCTGGCGCAAGAAGAGGACGAGCTGGAGCGCTCCTATTTACTTCTGATTCGCGAGGCACTTGCCCAGCCGAACCTGCCAGACGCCGCGCAAAAAGAGCTAAAAGAAGCGATTAAAGTTCTTGGGATGGCGCTGGATCACCTGCCCCCGGCTCCGGCAGAAACGGCGAATCGCAATACCGAGGGCTTACGGGCCGAGGCGCAAGGGCTACGCCAGCAGGCACTGACGGAAACAGACAGAGTTGCTGCAGAGTCGCTAGAGCGTCGGGCAGATGCACTAGAGCGTAGCGCTAGCGCGATGGAAAAGTCCTCGACACTTCTGCGGCGAAACAGCCTGTTGCGGCAAGAGCTTCAAGCCCAGCTCGAAGCCCTACGATTAGAGCTGGGCTCGACGAGCGTCTCAGGAGTAGATGCAACGAGCCTCGCGCAAGTGGCAAGCGTCGCCCGTGGGGTTGCTCGCGAGGCAGACGCGCTGGCCACAGCCCGCGTGGAGCTGGACACACCACAAGTGCAGCAAGTTGGAGTACGATCGTGGAGCTAAAACCTGCTGATCTGGGCAAGACCCTGGGAGAAGCGATCATCAAGCGTCGTGGTGGAACGGGCGATCCCAAGGCCGAGCGCAAGCAGATGCTCCAGACGGGAGGAGTCGCGGCGGCAACGGGAGTTGGCCTTGGGGTGATCAACAACAACCCTCTCATGGGGCTGATCCTCGGCGCGGTCACAGGGGGTGCGTTTGTTTTTTTCCTGCCCCGTGCGCGACAGAAGCTGCTCTACGAGACCCCGGTGAGCGCGGCGGAGCTTCAGCGCCTCCGGCCACAGCGTACACAGACCACCGCCGTCGTGCCGACCGTTCTGGACACGATCTTCTCCACGCTTCTGGGCCAGCCGCTCCCCCCACCGCCACAGAAGCACACCATGGAAGATGCCTACTTCGAGCTTCTGGCCGAGATTCAGGCGCTGAATGTCTCCCAAGTTGAGGCGGAGGCGGAGCTACGAAGCACGATCTGCTCCCTCAGCGATGCGGTTGCGGCACTTCCTGAAGTCGCTCCGGTTCACGAAGACGAGATCCGGGATCTGGTGGTGGACGCCGAGGGGCTGCTCTTTAAGTCCAAGCGCGAGCCCGATCAGATCATCGCGGAGTCGCTACACCGCCAAGCAGAAGCGGCTATCCGGCGGGCAAGGGCGCTTCAGAACGCCGCCAAGCTCGCGCGGCGCACACGGACACTGCGTGAGGAGGTCTATCGCCAGATCGGCGCACTTCGCGCCTCGTTGCCCTCGTACTCACAAGCCTCCCAGAGTGTGGCCACGGGGCGAATCCAAGAGCTCGCCGACTCGGTCACCCGTGTTGCGCAAGACGCGGCCTCGGTCGTCGCCGCTCAAGAAGAGCTGGTACAAACCCTCGCTCCCGAGTGGCGCGTCCGAACGACAGTTGACGAAGTAGCGCCGCAAGTACAGCGCATTGGCCGGACATAAATAACCAAGAGAAAGCCCATGATCGAAAGACAACCAGAAGCCACAGGCTGGCTTGAGACACTGGCCAAACAGCTCAAAGAGGAGTTTCACCTGCCTGCTGTGTGGCTGGCGATAAACCATGAAGACCGCCTAGAGACAGCAGTACTGGGTGTCCACAAATACGGTGAGTCGGCCCCTGCTTCTTTGGAAGATAAGCTGACAATCGCATCCATCTCCAAACCGATGGCGGGGTTCTGGATCGCAAGCCTTGTTGACCGAGGGATGCTCACCTACGAAACCCGAGTGCTAGAGATACTCCCAGAGTTGAGTGCCATCTGTCTTCCCGAGCACCGCGAAATCACCCTGGCACAGCTTCTCACCCATACTGCTGGGGTGATCCGCGATGTCAAGCAGCTTCCCAGTAACTTGCGGCTCGATCAGTACCCGCAAGAGCGCTTGAATCAGGCCCGCGAGGTTCTCTCCTCACCCGCTCCAGAAAACTCCAAAGGCAAGTCCGTTTATAGCAACAATGGCATGACTCTCGCTGCGACGATGGCTGAGCGTGTTGTACGTGAGCCCTACGAAACCGCCGGGGGACGCTTCTACCGTGAGCGGCTGGGGCTACGTTCTTGGGGTGTCTGGCCGATGAGCCTCCCCGAGGATATCTCTGTTCCCTGGCCACATGAGCTTAACAACAACGTCCCCGTTCCCAGATCGCCGCGCTCGGTGGCATTCCAGTTTGTCCGTCCAAGCGGCAGTGTCCACTGCACCATCTCAGATCTGGTTCGTTTTGGGCTAATCGCCACCAATGCCACGGATGCTTCACGATCCCTTCTCAAACCGGAGACTTGGGCGCGTCTTACAGAACCATCGCTTGGTAGTAGCACGACACTCTGTAGCTTTTCCACGGGGCCGAAGACTGTCTATGGACATGGCGGATCACTGGGAACCACACGATCAACTCTCTCTCTTATTGCCGATTGGAGAGTGGCATTTGCCGTGCATACAAATGCAAACAGTGAGAAATTTACCGAGGTCGCCCTGCGGCGTATGCAAGATGCTTTTCGGCAACGGCGGGCAAAACGCGCACCTGTCGCTTCGTGTGCCATCTATCTAACCGAGGTCACGACGGTTGATGAGACCTGGAAAATCTCTGTTGAGCCTAAACGAACCGACGAGAAGATTCGCATTCGGGTACGATTCCATATCGAAGCTCGTAGACAGACAGGCGATCTTCAGACCATTGTCAAGCTTGGAGACGTCGAGCGGGTAGACAATCGCTTTACGGGGCTGGTTCCTGGCGACCATGTCCTACACTTTGAATTTGATACCCCAAAGACAACGCAAACTCCCGTGTTTATTCAGCTTGATGCTCTCGAGACCGCCAACAACCGTACCACACGACCGAAAATTTTCAAATCAGTACTGAGCCTCCCTTGAGTTCCCTCCCGCACTCACTTACCGAAACGTGAGTCGGCGGCGGCGGTGGTGATTTTTTCCTGGGCACGGGTCAGAACTGCAGCTGCAATGGTGATGACTTCTTGGGCGCTCACGGGCTTTGTCGTTTTCTTTAGCAAGGGGTCGGTTTGAGGGAGATAGCCCGCCCGCACCAGCTCTTTGAGGGACTTAGCACTCGCAGGCCGACCTTCGACCCAGCCCGCCATCCCTTCCAGCCACAGTGCGAGCTCATCGCCCGACACGGTCTTCTCCCCCTCGAATTTTCCGCTCACCACTGCCACAATTCCCCGCGCACCCAGTCCCGCAATACCCGCACTGGCCCAGTGTAGAGCGGGAACATCGCTGTAGCGCTTGACCTTACTCACGTTCGGAGTGAGGTTAGCCTTACGCCCAGGCTTCACTTCGCGCATCACACGCTTCGGCTGAGCGTAGGCGGCTTCGACATGAGTCAAAAGCTGAAAGAGCGTCGCCGCGAGCTCGTAGCGCGTCACGGCACGCTCCGGCATGTAGCCTGGAACGCCTTTGCTCTGCCGGACATCGTCGTGCCCGTGTTCTCGTTCTTGCATACTTATTCATAGCTCCCACTGATATTCTGGCTGTCGCGAATGGCATCAAACTCCTCGAGCGCACGTCCCGTTCCGATTGCCACACAGGAAAGAGGATCATCAGCGACATGAACGGGAATCCCGGTCGCCAGTGCGAGGAGGCGATCCAGGCCACGGAGAAGCGCACCGCCCCCGGTGAGCATGATCCCCCGCTCGATAATATCGGAGGAGAGCTCAGGGGGAGTATGCTCTAGCACGGCTTTCACGCGATCCACCACTTGGGAGATAGGCTCGGCGAGCGCTTCCCGGATCTCATCTGAAGACACATCCACGGTTTTCGGGAGCCCTGCGACAAGGTCGCGGCCCTTGACTTCCATGTGAAGCTCTTGCTCCAGAGGAAACGCCGACCCGATGCGAACCTTAATCTCTTCGGCCGTGCGATCGCCGATCATAAGATTATAGCTATTTTTAATATGACGAATGATCACTTCGTCTATCTTGTTGCCACCGACCCGTAGGCTCTTGCTCACAACGATGCCACCGAGGGAGATCACAGCGATATCAGTTGTGCCACCACCAATATCGACCACCATATTGCCCCCTGGGAGCGCAATCGGTAGGCCCGCGCCTATGGCGGCGGCCATGGTCTCCTCAATGGTAGCAGCGACACCAGCACCCGCTTCTTCCGCGGCTTGAAGCACGGCGCGCTTTTCGACACTGGTCACACCTGCCGGGACACACACCAGCACGCGTGGCTTGAACGGGCCACGACGACCACAGACTTTTGTGATGAGTGCACGCAGCATCTCGCGGGTGGTGGAGTAGTCGGCAATCACCCCATCCTGCATCGGACGGATCGCGATAATATTGCCAGGAGTTCGCCCCAGCATGAGGCGTGCCTCTTCCCCGACGGCTTTCACCTTTCGCGTAGCCTTATCAATGGCCACCACCGAAGGCTCGCGTAGCACAATTCCTTTGCCACGCTGGTACACCAAGATATTGGCCGTACCGAGATCAATTCCTATGTCTGGGGTCAGTCGAATCTTCACACAACCTCCACTTTATTACCAAGCTCGTCTTCACGCCAGATACTTGCGCCTACCGCAGCAAGCTTCTGCGTGAGCCGCTCGTAGCCACGGTCAATATGGTGTACAGAGAAAACCCGCGTCGTTCCCTGCGCCGCCAAGCCCGCCAGCACCATTGCCGCCCCTGCACGGAGATCAGAGGCTTCCACATCCGCACCGCTGAGACCATCCACCCCGGTGATAACCGCTGTGCGGCCTTCCCAGCGTGCCTTAGCTCCCATCTTGAGCAGCTCCGCAAGGTAGCGAAAACGACCTTCATAGACCGTGTCTGTGACCATTGCGGTACCTTCGGCGAGGCTCAGGAGCGCTACAATTGGCTGCTGCAGATCCGTCGGAAAGCCAGGGTGTGGCATCGCGGTAACATCGGTGGCCTTAAGCTGCTTTCCAGGATGCTTAATCCGCACACCATTGGGTGCTTCCTCGACAACAATCCCCATCTCGGCCAGCTTCATCAGGATCGGGCGCATGTGGCTGGCGTTGGCTCCTTCAAGAAAGAGATCGCCTCGGGTAATCGCTGCCGCCATTGCCAGGGTTCCCCCCTCTATTCGATCCGGTGAGACCTGGTAGTTGACCCCATGGAGCTCAGTGACCCCCTCAACCGTAATGAGCCCGGTTCCATGGCCCGTTACTTTTCCGCCCATCGCAACAATCAAGTTTCCGAGATCTTCAACATCGGGCTCCTGCGCTGCGTTTTCGATAATTGTTGTCCCTCGTGCCAGCGATGCCGCCATGAGAATGTTCATGGTGGCCCCTACCGAGGGTTTATCGAGATATACCTGAGCGCCGTGAAGGCCACCTGCGGGCGCTTCGGCGAAGATATATCCTTGGTTCTCATCAATGGTCGCCCCGAGTGCGATCAGCCCCTTAATGTGCAGATCATAGGCACGTGCTCCAATATTGCAGCCCCCCGGAGGAGCAAGGCGAACTTTCCTCATTCGGGCTAAGATGGGGCCAAGAAGCTGCAGCGAGCCACGCATCTTAGTAACCAGCTGGTCATCAGGCTCAAACGAGATTAAGTTCGTGGCATCAATGTGAATGTTCTGCTGATCATCTGAAAAGGCAACCCTAATGCCAACACCTCGCAAAATGATCGCCATATTCGCGATATCACTAATCCGAGGGGCACGAATCAGCTGGGTCTGTCCCTGGCTCGCTAGAACCGCTCCTGCCATGAGGGCAAGCGTCGCGTTTTTCGACCCCCCCACGTAGATACTTCCTTTCAGGGGCTGACCACCCTGAATCACAATCCGTGGCTCTTTTGGTGTGGGGCTCATTCGTCGTCCTAGTTCCAATCCTAACCCCGTCTTTTCTGCGCGTGGTACGCTCTTTACCTCTGCTGACATGATGAACTTTCTCTATAATAAGTTACTCTCGCATTGTATCGCCGAAACGTCCACATGCATAGAAAGAAAACCCTATACTTACAGGGTAAGCAACCTACGAGTATTCAAGACACATTCTGCAGCGGTCCCAGGTGTCTGAGCAAGCGCCGTGAGATGGCCCATTTTCCGGCCTGGCCTTGCTTGGGTCTTACCATAAAGGTGCAAGTGCACCCCGGGAACGCCCAGCACTGCCGACCAATTGGGCTCGCCGCTCTCCGGCCAGAGATCTCCCAGTAGGTTTGCCATTGCCACTCCGGGGGCCCGGAGCGCCGTTGAGCCCAGTGGCAGCCCACAGACCGCACGAACCTGCTGCTCGAACTGGCTCGTTGCGGCTCCCTCAATGCTCCAGTGGCCCGAGTTATGGGGACGAGGAGCAAGCTCGTTGACTAGCAAGCGTCCATCAGAGGCGACAAAAAGCTCCACACAGAGCACCCCTACCACCCCAAGTGCCTCGAAAATCCCCTTGGCGAGTGCACTTGCCTCGCCATTATCGGCACTATCGTTCAGCGGAGCCATCGTGAGGTCTAAAATATGGTTTGCGTGGTCGTTGCGCACCAAGGGATAGGCCACGAAGCGCCCGTCCACGCCCCGCGCCCCAACAATGCTGGCCTCGTAGGCAAAGTCTACTAGTGCCTCTAGGATACAGGGCTGCTCTCCTAGCTCCCTAAAAGCCGCTTGTGCTTCTGAGGCGCTTGCGACTTTTCGCTGGCCCTTACCATCGTAGCCAAAGCCTGCCGTCTTGAGAATCGCGGGGTAGATAAATCCCTCGCAGTCCGTAGCGCACTCCACGGCTTTAAATGTCGTTGTGGGCACCCCGATCTTCTGCAGAAAGCTCTTCTCGCGGAGCCGGTTCTGCGTGATATGGAGAACATCGCCGCCGGGCCGAACGGGCGCGTACTTTGCCGCTATCTCCGCTGCCGCCGCACTGACATTCTCAAACTCAAAGGTCACCACATCCACGGACTTGGCAAAGGCCGCCACGGCGTCTAAATCGTCGTAGCTTCCCGTGACCTCACGTGCGCCCACTTGTGCACAGGGAGTCGGGGAGGCATCGGGAGAGAAGCAAGCCACCCGGTAGCCCAAGCGAGTCGCCGCCTGCGCCATCATCCGCCCAAGCTGCCCGCTACCCAAGACCCCAATTGTCGCTCCAGGGTTTAAATGACTCATAGCGGAAGCTCCATGGCGAGGACTTTCTCGGTCTGGGTTTTGCGGAAGGCATGGAGCTTTGCGCGTAGCTCGGGGCGGGAGTTGGAGAGGATCGCGATAGCTAGGAGTGCGGCGTTGATCGCGCCCGCCTTGCCGATCGCCAGCGTTCCTACGGGAATCCCCCCCGGCATCTGGACAATGGAGAGAAGTGAGTCCTGGCCCTTGAGTGCATGGCTCTCGACGGGTACCCCCAGCACAGGAAGTACGGAAAACGCGGCGGCCATTCCCGGAAGATGCGCTGCGCCGCCCGCTCCCGCGATAATCACTTCAATCTCCCGCGATAATCACTTCAATCCCGCGTCCCTCCGCGCTCTCGGCGTACTCTTTTAGCAAGTCGGGGGTGCGGTGGGCACTGACAATCTTGCACTCGTGGGCGACACCAAACTGCTCCAGAGTCTCGTGGGCATGGCGCATGGTGTCCCAGTCGCTGATGCTGCCCATGATAACCCCAACTAAAAACATCTCTTCATTCACCCAGGCATTGTACCCTCACTATGAGCCTGAGATGTCGTCGCCGCCCCCGTGCTCATCCACCCCGTTTGGCCCCACCGACCAGACCTTGCCTGTTTTCGTATCGGAGTGAAGCGGCTCCAACCCCGTTTCGGAAAAAGCATCAGCAGGGAGCTTTAAGCCGCTCTTTGCCTGCCGCATCAGAGCGGCTTGGAGCAGTGCCAGCTTTACCGAACGCTCCGCATACCCACGCTCGACCCGCCGCGTGTTGGGCGTCATGAGCTGCACCAGATCACTCTCCGCCGGAGCTAAATCAACCCGTTTTGCCTGCTGATACGGCAGACGGAACTTCTCCAGCACGCTATTCTGGTAGCCCATCACTTGATCCACAAGCCCCTGCTTGCCGTAGCGCATCAGCTCCGCAAAGTAGGAGGGAATCGCTGTCTGGCTGCTAGAAGAGAAGGCCATGAGGGGGAGCGTGCCACTCGGGTCTTGGAAGAGCTGCCCGAGAAGGCTCCGGTTCTGGCGCATCTCGCCCTGCCACATCTCCTCCCGTGTCGTTCTCCGGGCGCGAATCTTCTGAAGTCGCGCGAGGGCGTTCTGAGCCTGCTCGGGCGTGAGTTTGGCGACGTTGCGGGTTGCTTCGGAGATACCAATGCCAAGCACCAGCTCGCCGATCATGGGCTGGACGAGAGAGTCGCTCCCATGACTGATCTCTGTTCCGAGCTGGGCCGCATCCAGCGACGCGCCTAGCGCACCGACAAAATCGCCCGCCTCTTCTTTCAATCGAGCCTCGTCGGCAAGCCCACGCCCCAGAGTACGCATTGCGATAAAGTTCATCACGGGTGCCTCCATACCTGAGCGAAATGGCTGCCCTTTCCAGAAGCGTGTCTTTGGCCCCTCATACTGGTACGGCAAGCCCTCCCGAATCAGCTTCAGCGAGGGAGCCAGTTTCGTCACGGCCTCGACACGCTGTTCGCGCGTGTCCACATCAGGCCCCCCTAAACTCTGTGACTGTGAGTACGGATAGCCGGTCATCTCCACAGGCAGGGCATCTACAGCGGCCATGAAGAAGGGGCCCGCACTCCTACCCGTTTGTGCCGTCTCCACTCTTGGCGGGTACGGAATCACAGGGGCTTGATTGGCCCAGTACCAGCGTCCGCCAAAGAGCAGTGCGCCAGAGAGCAATACCAGTGCCCCTTTTTTGCTAAGCCGCTGCCCCTTCAGTCGCATGAAGCCGCGCTGGAGAAACTGCCGCAGCCGCGATTTCAGAGTCACCGCACTGCGCCGAAAGTTGGGGATCGGGTCATGTGCACGAACCGCTACGGTTGTGGCCTCGGGCTCTAAGGCAACAGGAACTGAAGCGACAGGCGCGGTATAGCTCGACTTCTCTTCTTCTTTAAGCTGTTGTTTCATCGTTTAGCCCCATGGGAATTCTTTCAAGCTATCGTCGCCCGCACCGTGCTCGTCAAGACCTTTGCCCCCCACCGACCAGAGCTTTCCGGTTGTCGGGTCGTAGTGTAAGCTCTCAGCTCCCGTGGAGGAATAGAGACGGGAAACTTGCCCTGATGCTCTGCTTTGTAGCCTTGCAGCGCCAGCTCCAGCAGTAACTTTCGTGCCTTAGCGGTTCGATAAAAGTACTCCCCTGTTTTAGACGCATACTAGCATCTTCGGCAGGAGGCCATTAGGAGTGTAGGTTTGGTACAATACGTCCTGAGAGCCTGCGCGATGTGGGCAAGGAAACTTTTAGGAGCAAATTGTGGCAGTTCATAATGTGACGCTGATTCGTGGCGACGGAACCGGGCCGGAGCTAGTTGAGGCAACCCGTCGGGTTTTAGAGGCAGCTGTGGCGACCAGTGGGTCGTCGTTTAACTGGGATGTGGTTGAGGCAGGGGTAGACATCATGGAGACGGCGGGGACGCCGCTTCCGGACAACGTGCTGGAGTCGTGCCGCAAGAACAAAGTGGCGCTCAAAGGCCCGATCACCACGCCGATTGGTACCGGCTTCCGGTCTGTCAACGTGGCCCTGCGCAAAGAGCTCGACCTCTACGCCTGTATCCGCCCGTGCAAGACCTACGAGGGTGTGCGCTCCCGCTACGACAATATTGACATCGTGATCGTGCGTGAGAACACCGAGGATCTCTACGCCGGCGTTGAGTACGACCTGGGCAGCGACGAGGCCAATCTGATCATCAAGATGGCGGGTGGCAAGATCCGCTCTGACTCCGCGATCTCGATCAAGCCCTTCTCCGTGACCGGCGTGCGCCAGATCATCAAGGTGGCCTTTGACTACGCCATTGAGAACAACCGGAAGAAAGTGACGGCGGTCTGTAAGGCCAATATCATGAAGTACACCGACGGCATGTTCTACAAGATCGCCCGTGAAGTGGCCGCAGCCTACGGTGCGACGTTTGCGCCCGGCACCCCCGCCGCCGCACAAGCCGATCCCACGCTCGCCGACTGTGCAGGCAAGGGCGCAGGGATTGTCTATGATGAGTGGCTGGTCGATGCGATGTGCATGCAGCTCGTGCAGAAGCCTGAGAACTACGACGTACTCGTGATGCCCAACCTCTACGGCGATATCCTCTCCGACCTAGGCGCAGGCCTTGTTGGTGGACTCGGCGTCGCGCCTGGTGCCAATATCGGTGCGGACTGTGCGCTCTTTGAGGCGACCCACGGCTCCGCGCCCAAGTACAAGGGCCAGAACAAGGTCAACCCGACCGCGCTGATCCTCTCGGGCTACCTGATGCTCAAGTACCTGAAGGAAGACGCCGCCGCCGAGCGCCTGGAGAACGCGATCAAGAAGGTCATCGCCGAGGGCGTGAGTGTCACCTACGACATGAAACCCGACCGCAACGACCCCACCGCCGTCGGTACCGCCGAGATGGCCGACGCCATTATCGCGGCGCTGTAATTCCGGGCGTTACGTTTTCGGGCGTTACGTTTCCGGGCGGATAAATCGGCCCGCTGTTGCGGCAAGACCCCTCAAGGGGCCTCGTTGTGATGGCGGGCTTTTTCACCGATAGTTGCACCATGAAGCCTACGGACAAGCCACCCCATAAGCTCCAAGTGACTTTACTCTTCAGAGTTTTCGGGCTGCGCTCAGCTCATGGGTCGCAAGTGCGGCAACCTGGCTCACATCGCTGACGGGGGCACCGGCGCGGACGCGGATCGGCTTGCCATCGCTGGTGATTCCTAAGGCAAAGAGATAGAGAAAACGATCACTGGAGAGAGCGCAGGCGGTAACAAGGGCTCCCGGATTGAGCCGTGCAAACTCCCGCTCACAGATCAGCTCACGACGCGTCGGGAAGTGATCACAGGCGGCGTTGACATCCGCGCATCTCTCCAGATCGTCCTTGCGGCAGAGCACCACGGTTCCTCCCTGCCCTATCGCGGGCATAAAGAGCTCGGGGGCAAAGATCTCGGTCGCGGCCTCGGAAAGCCCTAGGCGGGAGAGATCGGCGTAGCCCACGATCACGGCAGCAACCTCGCCCCGATCCAGCGTAGAGAGCTGCTCTTCAAAGGTGCCGGAAAGCACGACGAGCTCCAGATCGGGCCGGAGGGTGGCAAGCTGTGCCTGACGAAGGGGCGTGCTTGCGCCCACCCGTGCTCCGATTGGCAGCTGCTCCAGCGTGCCGATTCCCGGGGCAACCAAGGCATCACGAATATCGCCACGCTCACAGAACGCGGCCGGTTCCAGGTCGGTGGGAAAGTCCTCGGCAGAGAGCGCGGCAGCGTCTGCCTCACCCGCACGCACGGCGGCGGCGGGATCGGGGCAGGCAAGCACCGTTGCCCCCCCCAGAAGCTCACCCACCCACGCGCCACGCCACGCCCCCAGATCATCGTTGTGTACGGCTATTGTCATTTGGACTTAGGCCGTGACCGCCAGCGCTCGTAGAGGCCGGACTGCTTGCTGGAAAGATTGACGGGCTTGCCTTCCACAAATGCCTGCCGAACTTGGGTCATCACCTCGAGAATATCGCCGTTGGTCACCACCAAGTTCGCGTCTTTTCCCGGCTCGATACTTCCTAGGCGACTACCCGCGCCGAGAATCTCCGCCGCGCCAAGCGTGATGGACTTCAGCGCCTCTTCCCGGCTGAGGCCAAAGGCCGCCGCCATTGCCGCGTGCTGTGCAAGATTGCGAACTTTCTGGGACTCTCCGCCACCTGTGATGGCAAACTTCACCCCTGCTTTTGCCAGACGGGCGGGAAGCGTAAAGGAGTCATCATAAGGGGCATCTAGCTTGCGCGGCAGGGCAAGTGTCGGGCCGAGGAGCACGGGGACATTTTCTTTGACGAGAAGCTCCGTGCACTCATCGGCCTGGTTTCCTCCCACAATCACCAGCGGGAAGCCTTCTTTCTTCGCCCAGCGCACCGCCGACTCGATCTCTTTCTTGCTGTTGGCGTTCACAAAGACAGGCACCTTGCCTTCGAGCACCGGGAACATGGCCTCGAACTTTAGGTCTCGCGGGGTCTTGGGGTTGGTGTTTCGTGCCTGGTGGTAGCGCCGCGCCTGCTCCAAGAAGTCGGCGACAGGCTGCAGCGAGTCACTGGCAATAGGAGTCGCACCCAGAGCCCCCTGACCACGTCGGCCCACAAACGGCGGCTGGGCGGCACCCGCTCGGTTGAGGTCGTCCTCCTCGCCCATGTCTTCGCAGCTATCATCGTGATGGTGCTCCCCAAAGCGCCGTCCGCCGCCGCCGCCCGGCAACGTGGTAAAAAGGCCCGCGAGGGGGTCAAGCGACATTTCTTCCCATGTCCAGCCATCTAGGTTGATGAGCGCTCCCATCCCCGAGAATGTCCCGCCAGATGGTGCCACCAGCGCACTCAGAATCCCCTCAGCCCTTGTGACTTTGATCGCCTCGGAGTCTGGGTTAATGACGTGGGCTGCAAACAGCTCGGGCTTGTAGGTGCCTTGCTCGCTCAGATCCTGAGTCTCGCGACGGGAGTCGATCTCGTTGGCTCCAAGCGTGGTATTGGCATCAATCAGCCCCGGATAGACATGCTGCCCGGAGATGTCTACTCGCGTCGCGCCCGCAGGAACGCTCACCTCGCCCGCCTTGCCCACGGCGAGAATCTTTGAGCCTTGCACCACGACCACGCCACCGACAATATCTGCGCCGCTGACCGTGTGGACGGTGCCATTCACCAGAGCGGTAACGGGCCCCGTGGGTGTTGCCCCCCCTGCCCCCGCCGAGCGGAGGGGACGCTTAGGTAGGGCTTCGCCGGCGTTCTCTGGTTCCCCCGCCGGGCGGGGGCTAGGGGGTTGGCCGGAGCTTAGCTCTTTCACCAGCCGCGTTTTTTCGGCTTCTAGCTCCTTACGGGCGGCGAGATCTGCCGCGCGGTCGAAGAGGAGGTTGCCATCCACGAACGTCTTCTCCGGCATGGAGAGCGGCGAGAGCGGGTTGCCTGTCCAGAGCACGATATCGGCATCTTTTCCGGGCTCCAGTGAGCCGGTAAGCTTGTCAATATGGAGCTGCTTGGCGGGATTAATGGTCACCATTTTTAGCGCCTCCGCAGGCGACATATTGCCCCAGCGGATGGCCTTGGCCGCCTCAACATTCATGCGCCGGGCCAGCTCGTTGTCATCGGAGTTAAACGACACCGTGACGCCACGCTCGGTCATGAGCGCCCCGTTCCAGGGAATCGCGTCTATGGCTTCGAGCTTGTAGCCCCACCAGTCGGTAAACGTCGAGCCACCCGCACCGTGCTTGGCGATCTCATCGGCGACTTTGTAGCCCTCTAAGACATGCTGGAACGTGGCGATCTTAAAGCCGAACTCATCGGCAAGGCGGATCAGCATGAGAATCTCGCTGGCGACGTAGCTATGGCAGTGCACGAGGCGCTTGCCCTCTAGGATCTCGACCAGCGCATCTAACTGCAAGTCGCGACGGGTGCCCTCGGGGTTGGCCTTGCGCTTTACAGCATAGTCGCGTGCTTCCGTGAACCGGGCACGAATGATTCTTTCCACTCCCATGCGGCTCACGGGGTAGCGTGGCGTGCCCTCACGAAAGCCGCCGCTGTTCGACCGCGTCGGGTTCTCGCCCAGCGCGAACTTGATGCCCTGTGGCGCGTCCTTGATCAGCAAGTCCTCGGCGGAGTCTGCGCCCCAGCGCCACTTCACTGCGGCATTCTGCCCGCCAATGGCATTGGCCGAGCCATGCAGCACATTGGCGGCGGTGGTGCCCCCCGCAAGCTGTCGGTAGATATTCACGTCATCCGGGTTGAGCACGTCGGCGATACGCACTTCGGCCGTGACGATATTGCTGCCCTCATTGACACCGCCCGAGACAGCGGAGTGCGAGTGGCAGTCAATCATCCCCGGCGTCACGTGCTTGCCACGCCCATCTATCTCGACCGTGCCACCAGGAACTTTTAAAGCGTTGCCAATCGCGGCGATCTTGCCGTCCCGCACCAAGACATCAGTCTCTTTGAGTATCCCCGCCGCCGCACTTGTCCACACCGTCGCGTTGCGCAAGACGAAGTTTTTGGAAGCCATCGCAGGCGGCAGCGGCGGTATCTGCCCGGTACCCACTTTGGAGAGCACAAAAGGCTTCTCCTCCCCCCCATCCCCCGCCCGGCGGGGGGGCTCTGCGGTTTGGGGTTTGCCTTCTAGATTTTCCCCCCGCGCGGCGGGGGATGGGGGGGCAGCAGCCAACGTGACAGGCTTGCCTTCGACAAAGACCTGCACCAGCTTGGCCTTGGGTGCAAAGAGCGAGTCGCCCTCGACGGCGATCACGTTGGCGAGCTTGCCCTCTTCCAGTGTCCCTGCCTGCTTCTCAATGCCCAGCAGCTTCGCGGGTGAGAGTGTCAGCGCCATGAGTGCCTGGTCTTGGGTGAGGCCAGCCGCGATGAGCTTGCGGGTGTTTTTGAGGAGATCCGCAGGCGAGCTGGTCGTCAGCGCAAACGGGACACCGACTTTTGCCAATGCAGCCGCAGTCGTCGGAGCCAGGGCGCGAGCACGCAGGCTCTGGAGGGTTTCCGTAGACATCTCACCCGGCGCGACTGTCGGGGCAGCGGGCAGGTCGGCGGAAAGAAAAACACTGACTTTAGCGTCCTTGAGCTTCTGCGCAATGGCATAGGCTTCGGTGCCACCCTCGATAATCGGGGTCAGGCCAAACTCTTTACACAGCTTGAGGGCTCGCTCGATCTCCCGTGCACCGCTAGCTCGCACGATCAGCGGGAGCTTTTTCTCCACCACGGGCTGGAGCGCCTGAATGGTGCGTGTGGGAGTGCCCTTGCCGCCCTTGAACCGGGCATCGTAGAGGGCCTGGCGGGTCGCGGCGATCTGGCCCATGAGCGAGCCGGGGTACTCACCAAAGCCGCCGCGCTCAAACGAGAGGTGCATCCCAATCCTTGGATTCAGCAGCAGCTCATTGACTTTCTCAGACTCGCCCAGGCTAATTGCCGCACTGGTTCCCGCAAGAAGGCCCGTCGCGGGTGCCGTGAGCGCGATCCCAAACCCCGCCTGGCGGTAGGGCTTGTTTGCCTCCGCATCGGGCTTGAAGAGCAGCGCGGCATTGTTCTCCGACTGGATCGCCGACACGGGGTACTTATCGCCACGATCCGATTTGACGACTTCGGTGGGCATCCCGAGCCGCGTGGATGCGTTGATCAGCCCCGGATAGAGTGTCCAGCCCTTCCCCGAGATCACCTTGGCATCCTTGGGAACGGTGACATTGGCCCCAACCGACTCAATCACGCCATCGCGCAAGACCAGTGTCCCCGACGCGATCACTTTCCCTGGCGCCGTGACGATCTTCGCGCCCGTGATGGCATAGACATTCGGAGCCCCTGGATCGTTGCCCTGCGCGTGTGCAACCGTGGCAAGCCCGAGACTGAGAAAAAGAGCGGCAGATTTTCGCATGATGAGTTCCCTCCTCCCCCAACCCCTCCTCCCAATCCTGGGAGGCAGGATCGGCGGAGGGGGGAGGAATAAAAATGAGGCCGGCGGTTCATCCGCCAGCCCCGGCATTTCTGCCCAACATTCTACCCAATCCCATAGTCATTTTGGTCTCCACCTCCCCTCCTCCCAGGATTGGGAGGAGGGGTTGGGGGAGGAGGGAGGAGCGGAGGGAGGAGCGGAGCGGAGGGAGGAGGGAGGAGGGTTTATTTCACGGGTCCGACGACAAACGCGCCGACTTTACCGTCTTTGACGCCCGTACCGACCACGAAGCCCTTGTTGTTGATGCCACGCGCCTGCACCAGAGTCCAGCCCTCACGGCCATCAATGACATCGTTGAGGTCAATGACTTTCCCGCCGCTCCAGACCGCCGCATGTGCTTCGCCGCCCTCAGTCTCGATCACGCCGACGACTTGATTGTTGTCGTTGATGCCCAGAGCGAGTCCTTGCTTGCTCCCCGGCACCGGAAGCTCGCCCGTCTTGCCCTTGCTCCAGCCAATCGGCTTGACCATGCGCTCTTCCGAGATTCCCGCGCCGACAAAGATATCGCGCTCGTTGGCCGCCATCGGAATCGCCATCTGAAGCCCGCCCATCACCGGGAGCGTCCCAATCTTGCCGTTCTTAAACGCCGCCGGAACCGGCCCGCTCTTGCCAATCGTCAAACCAACCAGCGTCCCGCTTGCGTTGCCGGATTGCGGCACGAACTCGCCAATAGCTTTCCCATCGCCAGGCTTGCTCCACAGCATCCCCGAAAATCCATTATCCAGGGAATAGGCACTGCGAAGGAGCCCAAAGCTCGCCCGGTCAAAAGACCCAGAGCTTACATCGAGAAACTGCGGACGGTTCAGGGTAAACGCGGCACGCCCTTGATTATCAAATGCCACGCCAGCGGCGACGCCGCTTCCGCTGATGGTGGTTGCCATGGTGTCGCGCTTGCCGCTGGTGAGGACGCCGGGTTTGTTGCCTGCCCAGACCGTGCCGCGGACGTTTTCTTCGTTGCCGATAACGCCTACCACATCGCCCTTGGCATTGATCCCCGTCGCCGCGCTGAACGGTGCGCCTTTGGGAAGGGGCAGTAGCTCGCCGCGTCGGTTGCGAACCACAAATGCACGCACTTCATCGTCACCAAACGCCGTGCCGACGATCTCGTTCTTGTCGTTGATCGCGACTCCCATGCTTCCCGTCAGCTCCAGCGGGCCGACGGACTCCACGTGGAGCAGCTCAGCCTGCGGGGTTGGCGTCGCCTGGGTCGCTTTGGGGAGCAGGCGGGCCGGAGCCAGAACCGCCGCTGTCGCCACGGCGGTGACAACGCCCACTCGGGTCATATCAGAAATAACATGCTTCATAATCGATAGATTCCTCCTAGTAGTCAGAGACAACCAAAAGCGAGGGTTGGTTGCAAATTTTGAACGGGGTACAATGCCCATAAGCTATGGAGAACTTCAAGCGGCTGCTACGCTACCTCTACCCCTATCGAGTCCGGGTCGGTCTTGCGGTGATCCTGATGTTTGTGGTGACCCTCTCCGCGATCCCGATGCCGCTCTTTCAGAAGGAGATTCTCGATGTCGCGATCCCCACGAAAAACACGAAGCTTCTCTGGCAGATCTTTTTTGCCATCATTGCTCTCTCGATTGCGCGTGGAGCGGTCTCCTACACCCTCAACTACTTGATCTCCTGGCTGGGACAGCGCGTCGTCTTCGACCTGCGGTTCCAGAGCTACCGGCACCTCCAGCGCCTCTCGCTCGCCTACTACGATGGTCGCCAGCCGGGCAAGATCATGGCGCGGCTCACCGGCGATATTGATGTGATCCAGTACGCCCTCACCCAGGGCTTTGTCTATCTCATCACGGACCTGGCGACCCTGGTGATTATTATCGGCTGGCTCTTTCATATTGAGTGGCGGCTCGCCGTGATCGCGCTGGTGACCCTGCCGCTCTATGTCGTGAACTACAAGCTGCTCCTGGGGCGCATCCGGCCTATCTCAGTGGAGCTGCGCGAAAAATGGGAACAGATGCTCGCTGGGCTCACCGAGAAGCTCGGCGCGATTGCCGTGGTGAAGGCATTTGCCCAAGAAGACCACGAAGAGAGCGAGTTTATCAAGGCCGAGCAAGAGCGCTTTGTGATCGGGATGACCCAGACCAAGCTCAACCGGGTTCTGGGCGCGACCAGCCAGCTCATTCGGATGCTAGGGACAGCCACTCTGCTCTGGTACGGCGGGCGGCTGGTGGGTTTTCAGGAGATGACAGCGGGGAACTTGCTGGCGTTTTACTCCTACCTGGCCTATCTCTACGACCCCGCTGTTCGTGTGGTGGACTTCAATGTCCAGCTCCAGTGGGCAGGCTCGGCCATTGAGCGCGTCTTTGAGACCCTGGACACGCGCCCCGAGATCATAGATGCCCCCGATGCCGTCTATCTGCCCACCGTCAAAGGCGCGATTCACTTCGATCATGTCCACTTCGGCTACGACACCGAAAACTTAGTCCTCCATGACATTGATTTCAAGATCGCCCCCGGTGAGATTATCGCCATTGTGGGGCCGAGCGGCGCGGGCAAGTCCACGCTGGTCAATCTCCTAGCGCGCTTCTACGATGTCACCAAGGGGCGAATCTTTGTGGACGGCCACGATGTGCGCAAAGTGCGCCTGGAGACCATGCGCCGCCATATCGGGCTGGTTTCCCAGGAGACGATTCTCTTTTCGGTGAGCCTGCGGGAGAACATTCGCTACGGGCGCAAAGAGGCCAGCGAGGCCGATGTGATCGCCGCCGCGAAGGCCGCCGATCTCCATGAGTTCATTCTCTCGCTCCCCGAGGCTTACGACACCAAGATTGGGGAGGATGGCATTAAGCTCTCCGGCGGCCAGAAGCAGCGCATGGCGATTGCACGGGCGCTGCTGGCCAACCCTCGAATTCTCATTCTCGACGATGCCACCAGCGCATTAGACTCCCACACCGAGTCACACATCCAAGCCGCCCTCGCTGAGCTGATGAAAGGCCGCACCAACTTCGTCATCGCCCACCGCCTCAGCACGATCCTCAACGCCGACCGGATTCTCGTCCTACAAGAGGGAAGGATCATAGATCAAGGCTCCCACACCGAGCTGATCGCCCGCCCCGGCCTCTACCAGGACCTCTACAACGAGCAGTTTAAGACCGTCCAAGACCTCACCGACGAAGAAAAAGCGCGCTTGCTAGAGACGGTACAATAGCGGCAGTAGCCCCTAAGAACGAGTCGCCGTCGGATAAATCCGGCGGCTTAAAAAGACGACGGGCACCTTCGTGCCCAATAGATTCTGTTGGCTGCGTCTCGTATTACTGGCTGCGAAGGCAGCCGTAGCCCTCTGAAGCCGATGGTTTCAACCTACGGCTACCCACTTGCTGGAGACGGTACAGTAGCGCTACCCAGCGAAGGGGGGGCCGAACGCCAACGTTGGGGTTCCGAACTCGGTGGCTGGGGTGCTGAACCCCGAGTCCGTGGCACTTTGAGCCTCACACTTGCACTTGGGAACCCGAAGCTTGCGCTCTTTACGAGGGCCTTAACATGAAAAACCCCAGCTCTGGTGCTCCGAACCTCAAGTGGTCGGAGTTCGAAGCACCCGTGTTGGGGTTCTGAAGTGCACGTTTACGGCTTGGGACTTGGCTTGCTGACTTTGGCAAAACGTCGTCCGAGTTCATCGAGCAGCTCGTCGAGCCCTTCACCGCGTCCGTTCTCTTGCGCCGCTCGGTACGCCACCAGCGCTGCCACGTACGCCTCGCTTCCCACCGCAACCGCCGTGTCGTCCACCAGCTCCGCGAGCCGTAGAAGCTCTTGCCGGATACCCTGAAGGGCTTTGACCAGCGCGACATCTTTTGCAAACGCCGCCTCATCGAAGTTACGCGGTAAAAACGAGCCATCGTTTGAGACTAGAGTTGCTACTCCAAAGACAAATGCCTGGGTTTTATCGCCCATTTTGGGAAGTTCCTGGCGCTCTTTGGGAGTTAGATCAATCAGAAAGGGAAGTTTTGTTTTAATGGTCTCTATAGCCGCTAAAACCGCAGCACGATCTGTCTCTGAAAGGGCTGCATCAATACGATTATCTTGCATAGAAATTTTCTCCTTACAACCGTCTAAAGTATACCGTTGAAATTTCTCCCTCGCACTCTTGACAGTTTCAAAGAAAAGCAGGTATACTCTCTCTAACCTTCCTTCCTCTAACCTTCCTTCCTCTAACCTTCCTTCCTCTCGGAACGGAGGGGTTCTGAGAGGTGGGAGTCATCCCGCAGAAAGAGTTGTTCTGAATGCGTATCGAAGATCGTGACGAGTTTATAGATGCCGTCGCGCAAGCGGTGATTGATCGTATCGAGGAGAAGAACCATATTCATGGTCTCGTCGAAATGGTGGTTCAGCGCGTCCT
>JAPLCP010000014.1 GCA_026392155.1 Armatimonadota bacterium
AAGGCGTAGGCGGCACGCTCGACAGCCTCGTCGGTGGTCATGAAGTCCCAGTAGCGAGCGAGCTGCGGCGCGTTGTAGCAGGGCGAGCAGCTCACGCCATGCAGGCGAAACGGCCCAAGCTCTACGGTTTTATCGAGAACGCAGTGGGTGTTCGAAATATCGGCGTACTCTGTGCCGTTGAAATCTAAATCGTGGTTGCCGGGAATCCAGTAGAACGGTGCGTGGGCCGCCTGGCCGGAAACCCACGCGCGGCTCTCGAAGAATCGCTCTTGGCCTGTGCGTCCCGTTTCGGTAATATCTCCTGCACAGAGAATGGCATCTACTGCCGGATAGCGAGCCGGGTCAAAGTCCCGCCACTGGCAGTGAATGTCGGAGAGAAGCAAGAGACGCATGTGCTCTATTTTAGCGCTTTCTACATCGTTGACAAGCTACCTATCCTGGTAGTATGATGGGTAACCGTGAATGTGAATGCCTATGCCTCGGGTTGGTGCACTGTCTGTGGTCGTCGTCGTGGCGGCGATGGTCGGTGTGTCAACTGTGATCCATGGTGGACCTCGCCTCTGATTCAGGTCGGTGGTCCCATCCTGGCAGTCGGCTCACTTCTTCTGGTCGGACTTGCGGTTGCCGTCACGCCCCCGCGCCGAGACACGCCCGCATCGTCCGTTGCATCGCGTCCCTCTCTTCCTAGCACCGCACTCTTTACGCCCCCTACCGTTTCTGGCAGCAGCATCGCCAGTGCAGGGCCACTCTCCGCACCCTCGCTTCAAGCCGCGCCACCGCCCCTAGCGGCTATGCCTCAGCTCCCTCCGGATTTCTACGCACCCAAACCAAACCCGGATGCCGCGATGATGGAGAGTTTTGAGTGGCTTCGCTACAGTGTGCGTGTTGCCAGCAACCAGATGCGTGCCCGCAGTGAGCTGCAGGCGCGTCCGTCCTCCGGGAGCAGCTCATCGATGTCCAGCCCACCAAGACTAAACTTCGCAGAAAGTGCAACACAGGCCCTATAGGCCTGAAAAGAATCTATGCCGCGTTTTGAAGACTCTCGCCAAGGATCTCCTGGAGATCTGGATGTTATCGTGCCCAGCACCGCCCTGTGCCTGCGCCTGCGCCGCCGTGGCCAAGACGAGCTCGTGGTGCACCATGACGAAGACGCGGAAGAGGACTTTGTCTTTCTGTTTGAGTCACTCGATGATGCCTACGACTATGCCCTCCTCGCGAAAAAAGCTCTCGGTATCTTTCCGCAGATTATCCGAGTGAACCTACGGGCGCTACACTTCCGCACCGCCCGCTTCAAACCCGCCGTCGGCGAGCCTCTCGACTTGCCCCTGCGCCTCTAGTAGCCTCGGCATCTCTAGTCTTAAAAGTGGTTCCAGCACATCACGGGCGCGGACGGTAGGAGCGCGGCGAGCCGTGTAAACGCAGCCTCGTCCCACACATCCACTTTTCCGGCCCGGCGCAGGCGCTCCAGCCCTGGTGTGCCCCAGAAGGCTTGTGAAAAACTCTGAATGTCCAAAGAGAGCTGAGCCGCCTCCGTGGTGGGCGTGGCGGTCACACTACCTGCTTCTATTGCAATCTTCCATACCCCCTCATTCCAGCTCGCGTGCGGGTCTGTGAGGGCCAGTGTTAACGCGCCATCGGGCTGTGGCGTTGTCAGGGCTGCCAGCGCGGCGGCAACATCCACTACCCGCCCCATGAACACTGGCTCTGTCTTTAGCTCGATATCGTTGTGGATCGCATGACAAAAGAGCGTCGTGTCTGTCGGGAGAGTCAGCCTGCCTTGAGCGACCTGCACCCCTAAGTCCCTCAGGAGAGCCAAGAGCGCCCGCTCGGCCTCGGGAGTGGTCGCCATGTACTCGCGGATCTCTCCGGCGCCCTCACCGCTCGGGTAGCGCCAGAGCAGGTAGCCGCCCTCGATGCCGTAGGCATAGGTCAGGCGCTTGTCGCTGGCATCGAGCAAGCCCGAGAAGTTCCGCGAGCCTGCTGTAAACGCCCCTCGGTAGCGTGATGCCGTAGTAGAGTAGACCTCGACGAGGTGCTCTTTAGCCATCTCGTCGCTCAAGCGCTTTGCCAGGCGCTTGCTGGCAGGAAGCTCGCGCAGGGGCAGGGTCGCCTGGTACTTCTCGCCTACCCAGCCCCAGCCATAGCGCCCATAAAAGTGCATCGAGAACGGATAGAGCGCCGAGACGAGCTGGCCCGCCTCTCGCATCTGCACCAGAGACTCACAGAGCAAGCGATCCACATGACCTTGCCCCCGTGCCTCCGCAAAAGTCGCCACTCCCCCAATCCCGCCCATGGCAAGCTCGCCTTTCGTCGCTCCGGGCCAGTAGACCGTAAAAGGACAGATCGTCAGCGCCGAGCAGAGCCGCCCCTCGTCCAGAATCCCAATTGTCTCTTTCGAGGGCTCTTTGGGCTCTGTGGGCGGCTCCACCACGCCTCCTCGGCCAAAAGCATGGCTCATGAGCTGGCGGTGGGCCAGATAGTCATCCGAAGTCAGCAAGCGTAGTTCAGACATGCTCAGAGATTCGACACTCTCTCAGTAAAATCCTTGACAGAGTAAGTAGACATGATATACTACGACCCGTTGCACTCGTAGCTCAGCGGATTAGAGCATCTGGTTGCGGTCCAGAAGGTCGCAGGTTCGAGTCCTGCCGGGTGCACTTAGGGAATCTTTTCCCGAAACTTCCACCAGGCTGACCTCAATTTGAGGTCGGCTTTTTTCTATCTTAGCCTGCATTGAAAGATCTGTAATCTATTATCAGGCTAAAAGTGCCCTGAATCTCTTTGGTTTCACCGTCTCGCCCCGTCAGATCAATCCGATCCACCAGTGACGCTACAATAGTACGTTGCTCCTCCGGCGTGGCTAGCTCCCATGTCTCAGGAAGATCAGCCCACGCACGGCACGCCACCGATGCGGAGATGCGCCGACGGCTGGAGCGGAGGCTTGTCGTAAGCTGTGCGATGCGCGCCTCCAGACGCTCTCGCTGCTTTTCTTGCTCCCCGAGTGCTTCCACCAAAGGCGGCAGGGCATCCGGGGCGATAGCGGCGGCCTTTATAGCGGCTACCAAGTTGGTGATCTTGCGCTTGGCCTCCTGGAGGTTGCGGCGCACACGGCGTTGCTCATCCTCCAGCTCCTCAGCCCGGCCCGCGGTAAGCTGCTCGGCGGCGGCTTCCATCCACTTGCGCATTCGAGCAGGGTGGGCAATCGTGCGGAAGATCTCTTCCAAGAGGGTACTCTCCAGGGAAGTAGCGTTCACACGGCGCACGGGGCAGCCCGAGCTTTTGTAGGCACGGGCATGGGCGCACTCGTAGTAAAGAACCTTGCCCGCCTTACCTGTGGCCCAAGACGCGCTCATGAGGCTTCCGCAGTGGTTGCAGCGCACCAATCCACGCAGCAGGTACTCTTCCTCACCATGGGCGCTTCGGTTGTAGGTGACAGTGCCACGCTTGCCGCTCTGACGAGCGCTGGCCATCGTTTCCAGGTGAGAGAGAATACCCTGCGCCTCCTCCCAGAGCGCACGGGGCACCAAGGGGGCATGGGCGGTGGGATTGACATGATCGCCCCAGTGGAGCTCTCCTGCAAAGACAGGCGAGGTCAGCAGCGACCGGGCGCTCTTTGCGCTCCACTCCCGCTCCGTGTGCTGGCGCAGGTACTCCACGGCGGGAGCGAGCGCTCGGTGTAGGTCGAGCCACGGGCCACGCGATCCATGCGCACGGAAACCAAGACATCGAAGGCACGCTTCTCGGCCAGGGCGAGCACTTCTTTCCAGTCGTTCCGCTTGAGAGTGGTGCCGGTTTTCTCGCCACGAATACAGGTGACAAGCTGCCCGCCATGCTCTGAGATGTAGCGCCCTACGGCGAGCTTACAGAGGCGCTCTTGGGCATCGAGGGAGGTGTCCGCGCCGATGGCCTGCTCATCATCGGAAAGGCGAGAGAGAACGACGAAACGCAGCGGGCCGCAATCTGACCAGTGGGCAGCACGCTGAAGGGAGATAGCTTTCTTCTTCATCACTTTGGGTTCCTCTCCCCCGTGGCGTTCTCCTGCTCGCACTGTGCCCGGCGGCGCTGCTGAAGATCTAGGACAAGCACGGTGGCCCGTGTAAAACGCGCGATGGTGCCATGATTCCCTGTAGTGGCATGAGGCACCAGGGAGACGTGCGTGCGACGCGAGCGATTTGTCCGAGGAGTGAGCACTAGAGCTCACCCTCACGGGTTACATTCCAGGCTATCCGATTCGCAAATAGTGCCTCCAGGCTGCGAGTAGAAGCTCTATAATTTCGGTACTTCATGCCTTCCATTGTAATCTTCAGTTACATATTTGTCAAGAAAGAATTATACTATCAGTTAAATTCTTAACAAGTTCTTCGGGAGCCACTCCCACGGCATCCGCATAGCGGCGCAGCGTGGAGAGCTTGGGGTTTCCCGCCTTCTCCATCTTCACCACTGCTACATGCGAAACGCCCATGCGCTCCGCGACCTGCTGTAGTGTCAGTCCGGCCTGCTTTCTATAGTCGGTAAGTGTCATACCCAATTGTAACTCTAAGTCCTAAAAGATGCAACGAAATGTAACCAAAAGAGTCATTGCATATCCTGTAACATACAGTTACAATAGAGTAGGATTTTATGGCAATAACAAGTGCGATTTTGAGCTTTGGGCCGTGGCTGAAACAGGCGCGTGAGAAACGTGGCCTTACCGCGCTGGCACTGGCGGAAAGGGCGGGCTATAGCCACGTCACGATCCATAACATCGAGCACGAGAAAAAAGGCGTCAAGCGAGAGACGGTCGAGGCGCTGGCCAATGCCCTGGCAACGGATACGATGACCGATAACGATCGCTTGCGTCTTCGCAACGAGGCGCTCCTTGCCGCCGGATTCGCGCCGGAAACTCCCGAGCTCCTGAGCGAACCCTTCGATGAAGATACACTCGAAGTGGCACACTTCTATCATGGCATCGCAGATCCACGCATGAAGGCGTGGGTGAAGAACATGATGCGCACAGCGGTTGAGATCACCGATAAAGAACCCGACGATGCGGGGCCATCAGGCAATGGGACAGATTAGTAGCGAACGGTAGGAGGGGGCCCAAACGTGGACGAAGTAGAAAGGACATCTATTGAGCGCTGGCGAGCAGTGCGCTTGATCGAGATCTTGATGTAAGCTGTGAACCAGAAGATGCCGAGGAAAACGAGGAGAGTAACACTACCCAACGGCGCTACGTGGTCAAGACACTGGGTGCTGAAGTCACCGAGCAAAGCCTCTTCAATGAGCTCTTTGGCGGGATGCTGGCAGGGCTTTTAGGGGTGCCCTCTCCACCACCGGCCATAATTCTGATTGACCAGGAATTTATCGCCGCCCATGAGCTCGTCCTGAGGCGTGCGGAGCGCGAAGTGCTCGTCGGTCTGGCTATAGGGAGTCGCCACCTGGAGCCGCTGCACTCGGTGACGGTGGACTCAATGTTCACCACGCCCCCCATGATAGAGCAGGCTGCGCGCCTCTTTGCGCTTGATATGCTAATCCAGAACCCAGACCGCCGCCGAAGCAAGCCAAACTGCGCTTTTCATCAGAAAAACCTGACGGCCTTTGATTTTGAGCTGGGTTTCTCATTTCTGCAGCTCCTCCCCAGCATGGCAACGTTTTTTCCACCGGATAAAGTCGACGAGAAAATGGCGCGGGACCACGTACTTTTTGAGGCGCTACGGCGCAAGACAGCAATCTTTGGCGGTTTCCTCAAAGATCTTGAGGGGCTCAGTGACGGTATTATGGAGGAGTGGGTGCGAGCAACTCCTGGTTCGTGGCAGAGGAATGCCAGCAGGATCACCGACCATATTAGGCAAGTTCGAGAGCATGCCCCAGCGTTCGGGCGCTCTCTGGAAATGGTATTGCAAGGATAAATTTCATGAGAGTAAGCTACCGCTATAGCGTTCTGCGCTACCAGAATGACCCCGCCATGGGCGAGGCTCTGAACATCGGAGTTATCTTCTATTGCCCGGATCACAACCATCTGGAGGTGCGAATCTCCAGTCGTTTCAAGCGCCTCTCCGATACTTTCGAGGGCTTTGACCAAGAAGGTTATCGCCGCACGGTTTCCCTGCTGGAGCGTGGTGTGGAGCGACTGGCAGCCCAGATAAAAACAGAGAGCGCTCCTTCCTTGATTCCCCCCAAAATGGCTGCTGGCCTGGATGAGATCACAGGCCAGCTCTTACCTGATACGGGCCTCGCCTATAGGTTTGGCCCCGAGATGTGCGGCATCACCCGTAAGCCAGAAACCGAGATAGAGCAGCTCTACGAGCAGTTTGTTACCAGTCGCTACAGCGGAGATGGTCAGCGTAAACGGCGCGAAGATAGCGAAGTCTGGAATGTCTTCCAGGAAGCTCTCCGCAGACGCAATCTGAGTCACCTGGTTCAAGAGCGTACTATTCCCCTTGAGGATGATCTTGACTACAAGTTCCAGCACTCCCTTACGCTGTCAGAAGGCACCGGGAAGGTTCGCCGTGCCGTCTTAGAGTCGGTTTCCTTTGACTATGCAGATAAGCGTAACATCCGTGAGAGGGTAACCGAGATGCTTGGGTTGGGGCAAATGCTCTTAGGGAAAGAAGAAGAGGTTGGAGAGGTTATCTTTCTTGTAGGACCTCCACAAAACCCTGCCATGCGCTCTAGCTATGAGTCCGGGCTAAAAATGCTGTCCCATTTTCAGCTTCCTCATAAAATCTTCCGCGAAAATGAAGTGGAGCAAATGGCCGATGAAGTTATCCCACGACTTGAGTCAGGCATAGTCAAGAAATAAAATGGCAAAGAGATCACCACGTATTAGCGACGCTTTTTCGCTCCATAACCGCCGCATGACCGATGCGGAGATTCGGGACACAGCACGAGGGGTGATGCGTATCCTCCTCGCCAAGCTGGAAGGCGATCCCACTAACATTCAGAGCTGGCTGGACCTGGCCCGGTCGCTGGGCATCCGCGTGATTGGGTTCTACGGCCCGCGCGGCGAGGCCCTCGCCTACTACGATAACAGTGAGTACGAAAAAGGAAAGTCCCTCGGGCCGTTCCCCTCTCCTCGGCTGGTCTATAATCTGTGCGCCCCGCTGGAGTGGCGGATCTTCCTGATTCTGCATGAAGTCGCGCATCATGTCGGGGCGCAGTGGCCGGGCAGCGCGTTTCCCAAAGCCGCCACGGAGCGCTACGATGATATCCGCCAGACCGCTCAGCACCGCGTCGCCTGCGCGGTCGAGGAGCTATTCTACGATACTTTTTTTTGTGCCAGCCAAACAAACATAAGTTTACATACTGCGAACCAAAACAATCCTCTAGGGGAAGGAGAACAAGAAGATGAAGAGAGCTGACAGCCACGAGCCGGAGATCGAGCGTATCCCTGAGCGGGGTGGTTTGAGGAGCAGCTCCTCGCCGATCTGTCAGAGCTGCTCCCTGGTTTTCGGAGGGGGCTCCTAGGCCGTGGCTTCCGGTTCTTGCTTGGCTTGCACCTTGACCGCGATGATGAGCACATCCCCGATCTGGATGCTGGAAATGTCCTCCATGGCTTGGCCTGCTGGAATCATGACCGCTGGTGTGCTATCGCTCTCGACGACGGAATAGCCAGGCTTCTTTGTATCCGCTGTCTCACTTTCAATCACCGTGTAGCCACCTGGCACAGCGGCATCACCGATGACTTGCGGCTTAATCTCGCTCTCGACCACCAGGTAGTTCGCGGGTTTTGTAGCATCTTCTGTTGCGGTTGGAGATGGTGTCATGAGCGGCAAGCCGGTTGCTTCGCTCTCGGCAGGGGCGGGGACTGGTGGTGTGGAGTCGCTCTCCACGACGAGGTAACCCGCAGGCACCACTGCTTCACTCGAAGGCTGGATCAGCTCGCTCTCGACGACGGCGTAACCGCTGGCTTTTTTGTCGCCCGACGGGGGCAGAATCACCGTGTCAGCAGGTGGCGTAGGGCTCTCGGGTGGGATGGTGATGATGAGTGGCTTAGTGACCAGAACAGGCTCGATAATCTCAGTGGGCGGCGGAGTGGGTGACTCTGGCGGGATCTGATGGAGCGGGCCGTTGGTGGAAGCCGCCGTTGCTGGTACTGTTGTGGGCGGTGGTGTTACGACAACTGGTGGTCCAAGAACCGGCGTCTCCACAGGCCTAGTAGCTGGTTTTGCTGGCACCTTTGGTTTGGGCCGAGCTACCAGCTTGGGCTTTGCTGCTGTTGCCTTCACGGCGGCGGGCTTCGCGGGAGTAGAACTTGCCACCGGCGGTGGAGGCGTAACGGGCTTGGTCGTACTGGATGCCTTCTTTGGGGCTTTGGTGATAAGTGGTTTCATGGTCTGAATCTCCTTTTCTCTTGGGGTTAATGGGCTTTGCGCCACTGCCACGGGGGAATGGGTGCGGGCATGGCCCAGAGACCGCGCTTGGCGGCTCTGGCGGTATCCTCGGCCAGGCGTAGGTCTCTGGAGTCTGGCGCGTACTGCGGGCTCCACCAAGCCAGCCCGGTTTCTATTTGCCTTCGCTCGATGCTCGGGTACGCCGAGGTGCCAATTTGCGCCACAAGACGCTCGTACTTGTCTTTTTCAATCGGCTGAATAGTCAGGTTCTGCCCGACAAGTAGCGTTCCTAGTGCTGCCCGTGCCATTGGGCCACTTGGCTGGTTCATCTCCGGGGCATCCGCTCCGAAGAGGCGAATGGTAATGGTCTTGAGGTTGTCGCAGCTCGCGTGGAGCGTATCACCATCCACGACCTCGATCACGCGGCAGGTGTCGAGCACGGGAAGCGGGTCGGACAGGCTCTTGCTTCCCGTGGGCCAAACTGTGGCAAGCCCACCTCCAATGGCAACGATCCCTGCGCCCGTTCCGAGGATAGCTGCTCGCTTCTTACGGCTCGCCTGGGTGGTCTTCGTCGGTGTCGACATTGGCTTTCTCCTTGCGTTTACGGCGGCGATCTCGAATGCGCCTCAGTGCCCTTCGTCTTGCAGATCGAAACTTTGGCTGTGCTCTGAGCCACCAGGTGAGAGCAACGGCGAGGCCGATCAGCGCGTTTATCAAACGATCCTCGGCCTCGTCACTGAGCACGGCGAGAGTGTGAATCATTGGCGTAACCTCTCTCTTACTCCCCTTGCCTTTAGGTGAGGGGCAGGGGGAGAGGTGCTTACGCCGTGACGATCACGAGTGAACTCTGTGGCGCTCCTTGGAAGCCGGAGTCGCTCACCGGGATGATCTTCACCCCAACTTTCACGCCACCCGCAGGAACGCCGAACTTGCTCTCGTAGGAATCACCGATATCCGCATTGAGCGCATCGCCTGTGTCTGCCGTGGTGATGAGCCTGAAGCTGGCGTCGGGGATGACACTACGACCCGCTGACATTGGCTCCGTGGCGAAGATGAGCAGCTTGGAAGCAAGCGCAGTAGCAGCAGCTCCCAGCTTGACCTCCAACTCACCCGCGACAGTGACGTTCAGCGTGGGCACGAAGTCGGCGACAGGCACAGTGGGCTCGATGGCCAGTGGCGCATCGTCCAGCTCAGCCAGGGCAAACTCTCCGCGTGTGGCATTGAGCGCAATGTAAAGCCGATGTCCCGTGGGGTTATAAAGATCACCGTACTTACCCGTCTTGGTGATCTGTCCTGCGAGGCCATTCCATCCGACGCGCTGCTCCTCCGTGATCGTGCTCCAACGGGCAGCAAAGACACTGAAGCGGTCGCGGACATTCATCTGGCGCTCGGAGTTGGGTTGCTCAGGAACGGTGTTCTTACGAAGGTAGAGGCCGCTGGGGTTGCGGGCGAAGACGTTGTCGCCGAACTTGCCGCTGGCATCATCGAGAAGGCTGTTGAGTTTGACTTTCATGGTGTGGTTCTCCTGATACTGTTTTGATCTGTCAGACAGGAACCACAAAGACGAAGGCAGCGAACCTTGCTCGTGGTTCGCTGCCATAGGTTGGATGCTACCACACGGATGTTTGCCTGTCAAGTAGGCCAGGTTCTTCGATTCACGAGAGGGGCTTACGTCACCTCCGCGCGAGGCGCTACGGTCACGCAGCCTGTGCAGAACAGTTCGCTTCCGAGGCGGCCACGGTTCCCCCACGAGCGGGTTCCCACCGTCGCCGCGAGCAGGAACTTGTTTTTCCCCCTTCCGTCCCCCAGGGGAAACGTGTAATCAGCCTTTCTCTCACATGCTGTGGCAGGGGGCAGAGCTTGTGCTATCCGGTGGGCTGGGTGCGGCGCGTCGGTCGGCACGAAGCGCGGGTGCAGCTCGGTC
>JAPLCP010000210.1 GCA_026392155.1 Armatimonadota bacterium
CACGGACTTTTGCGGTCGGGGGGACATACTGCTCAAACGTCGCCTTGCTAGCATCGAAGGTCTGGGTGACGAAGCCATTGGCATCAATTCCACGGATTGTCAGCTTGACTTTCTCACCGGGACGCAGGGTCACCTCGGCGGGAATAATCTGCAAGCCGACGGTGGGGCCTGCGAGCTTCTTGGGCGCTCCCACCGACGCAATAGCGGACTTCGGAGCCACGCCTTTCTTGCCGTAGCAGTAGAGCCGCTCGGTGGAGAAGACATAGACCTTGCCGTTGTACACCGAGGGAGCCCCGATACAGCGCCCTGCGAGCTGGGTTTTGGCGAGTACCTTAGCGCCGGTTGTGCTGGGCTGGACGATATAGAAAAGGCCGTTCTGGAACGGGAGGTAGAGCTTACCATCCGCATAGAGCGGCGAGGCATGAAGCTGATCCGGAGCGAGTTTCTCTTTCCAGAGGATCTTGCCCGTCTCCGCGTCAATGCAGTCTAAAAAGCCTGTCTTGTCGGTGAGGTAGAGATTCTTGCCCACGAGCACCGGCGACGACGATACAGCGGAGAGATCATCGTTGCGCCATGCCTCGGCGGTCTTATCGAGCACGGGCGGGCCGGGATTGCCTCCAGGCACGGCGGGCGGAGGGGGTGGCTTAGGAGTAGACGCTGTCTTCACCGAGGTCATGCGCCCGGCGTTGCTGGCATCTATATTCTCATCGGCATGGATACAGATCGCGGTCTCTTCGCCCTTGCTGTTTTTGTAGAGCACCACCGTGCCGTTCATCCCGCCTGCCGAGATCGGGTAGCGCCAGATCGGCTCACCCGTGCGGGCATTGACGGCGATCATGCTGCCATCACCTGCACCGCTGTAGAAGACCTGCTTACCTCCCTGCCAGGAGAAAATGGGCCGTCCAAAGGTATTGTCTTTAGGGGCGACTCCAGGACTGCACGACCAGACAAGCTGTCCGTTTTTCTTATCGAAGGCGTAGAGGCGATCCATCGCTGCGCCATCGCCACCCCAGTTGCTGGTGATTCCTCGGACGATCACTAAGTCATCCAGAATCGTCGGAGCGCCGGTGCGCCCGTTGGTAAACGTAAGACGCCCCAGGGTCTCCATCATGGCGTTGGAGAAAACTGGCTTGCCCTCGGCGGTGAAGCAGGCAAAGACACCCGCAGACGTCAGAGCATAGACATTGCCCGTCTCCGGGTCTATCGTTGGGCTGCCGATGGCGTAGCGATCGTAGGTAATGTCGGAAAGATAGTCCGAAAAACGCTTCTCCCAGAGCTTCTTGCCCGTCTCCGCATCGGCGCAGAGTAGCACTTCTTGCAAGTCCGGCCCCACGCCATCGTAGCCCAGCGCATAGACTTTGCCGTTTGCAATCACGGGTGTTCCCCCGCCCGAGAGCTTCAGGCTCCAGAGCGGCGCGGCCAGACTCGTTGGCAGTCCCTTCTCCAGCGACACTCCTGTCCCCGCAGGACCACGCCAGTTCAGCCAACCCTGGACATCAGCCAGCGCAACTCCACTTCCGATAGAAGCCAGTGCGGTGAGTCCCACCGCCAGCACAATTGTTCTCGTTTTCATTGTTTTTGAAACTACCCTCGCATGTTTAAAGCGATGAGCGAGCCTTCTTGGTTCCGAACGTAGAGCACGCCGTTGGCGAGCACGGGATGTGTCCAGCATGTACCACCCAGCACCGTGGCACGTGCTTGCTCCGTAAGCTTGTTCGGGTCGGCGGCAAGTAAGATCAGCTCACCACGCCCCCCCATCACCACAAGCTGGTTGCCCGCTAAGATCAGGCCGCCTTTGTCAATGCCCCGTAGGTTCCAGCGCTCGCGGCCCGTGGCCCACTCCAGACAGCGAAGCGTGTTCTCGTCGTTGCCATAGAGAAAGCCATTGTGCAGAATACACGTGTTGAAGTGGTTCTTCATCGCCCGCGTCTGCCAGACCACTTTGGGCTGGCCTCCGCCAAGAGCGAGCAGCGCCCCCCCCTTGCCGTAGTTCGACGAGATAAAGACATTGTTGCCCGAGAAAATCGGGTCGGCGGCGTTCACATCGTAGCTGGTATCCCAGGGATGCTGCCAGAGCACTCGTCCGTTGCTGGCATTGACGGCTACCAAACCCTTCGCAGCGAAGATCGCGATCCCGTCTTGACCGCCTGCGGAGAAGGGAACGGGAGCCGCGTAGCCCGGGGCATCGCTCCCGCTCTGCCAGAGAATACGGCCTGTTGTCTTGTCCAGAGCCATGCCCGTGCGCCCTGCATTGTAGATCACCCGGTCGCCTGCAATCAGAGGCGAGCCACAGATGCCCCACTGCGGCTGGGCACAGTTGAGCTTCTGCTGCCAGACGACCCGCCCGGTGTCGGCGTTGAGACAGAGTGCCAGCCCCTCACGGCTCAGGGTGTAGACATTGCCATTGTGCACCGTCGGGGTCACACGCGGCCCGGGATAGTCGCCTCCGCCACAGGCATAGCGGTGCTGCCAGATCACCTTACCCGTGCTGGCATTGAGGCAGTGCACCCAGTCCGTGTTGTTGGTGTTGCCCATGGTATAGAGCTTGCCACTCTTAACTGCCACGGAGGAAAACCCCTGCCCGATGGTCGCCTGCCAGAGCTGGCGTGGCTTACCACCCCGCCAGCCGATCGTCTCGGCGGTGATACCATTGCGCTGTGCACCACGCCACTGCGGCCAGTCTGCCATTATTTCTCCCCCTTCGCTTGCCGGAGGGGGCGGGGGGAGGCCACATCATAGCAAAAAAGCGTGTCCATGTCATGGATATAGAGCTTGCCGTTGGCGACCACCGGATAGGCCCAAGCCGGCTCACGGGTGCGCTCCGGCTGCTCAAACTGCCCCTTCTGAATATACTCTCTCGGGTTGGCTTCCACGAGAGTGACCGGGCCACGCTCGTTGCGGACGTAGAGCATCCCATCGGCGTAGGAAATCGAGCCCTTACCGGGGTTGCGGCTCTCCCAGACGATCTTGCCGGTCTTGAACTCAACACACATCAGGCTATTGTTGCCCGTGCCGTAGATATGATCCCCGACCAGCACCATTCCCCCATGGTGGTTCTGCATCTCGCGCAGGAAGTACTGCTCCGGTGCCGCGCCTTCGCCCGGTTTGACCAAGCCGCCACCCTTTTGATAGGCAGTCGCCGCGAAAACCATCCCGTCTTTATAGAGCGGCATCGAGCAGTTAATATCTCGCCACTGCCCACCGCCCGGCGTGGTGTAGTTCCAGATCGGCTTTCCATCGGTAGCCGAGAGCCCAAAGACTCCTTCGGCGAGAAACTGAATGTACTGCTTTTGACCGTTGACCAGTGCGGTCTGTGCAGAGGAGTAGGAGGCCCCATTGCGAAGCGGCGACTTCCAGATCGTCGCACCCGTTTTTTTATTCAGGGCAACCATGGCGCTCTGGCCACCCGGCGTGACGACTAGCTTATCGCCATCAATCAGAGGACTCTCGCTGTAGCCCCAGACAGGAACCCGCCCACCGAAGTCATTGACGAGGTGCTTGCGCCAGACAATTGAGCCGTCGCTGACTTTCATGCACAGCACATCACCCGCAACCCCGACGGTGTAGAGAAAATCACCCTCGACGGTGGGAGTTGCACGGGAGCCGTTGCCGCCCTGACGTGCCTGAAGCTCGACCTTATTGGCGATCTTGACACTCCAGAGCGACTTGCCGGTCTTCTCGTCGAGCACCCAGACTTTCTCCTCCTCGCCGACGAGGCCCATGCCAAAAATCTTGCCCCTAGCCACCGAGATCGTGGTGTGGCTCTCTCCAAGCCCCGTCGCCTTCCACGTGAGCTTCGGACCTTCTGTAGGCCATGCCTTCAGCAGACCGGTCTCTTTGGAGAGCCCATTGCGCTCCGGCCCACGAAACTGGGGCCAATCGGCGGCAACGGCGGCGGAAACGACACCTATTGCTACGGCACTGCAAACGATACGCGCTGTTTTCATTCGATTTCTCCGTTTTCGATTTTGGGCGGCTAAAGCGGCCCGCTGTTGCGACAAGACCCATGAATGGGCCTCTACTATATTTTTTGCTCCCCTCCGTTCCCCTTCCTCCCAGGATTGGGAGGAGGGGCCGGGGGAGGAGGGCTTACTGGGGAATTCCGTTGCAGTCTAGCTGACCTGCGTAGACTCCGCCCCCCGCACCAACACGATAGGTCTTCAGCGTCTTGCCGGGGCCTGCCACGGTGAACTGCTGCGTGGTGGTGGTGAGAAGAGTGGCCTGAATCGCCTTGGCATGACCATCGACAAAACTGGCATCGAACATGTTCTGGTGTCGTGCCTGGACAATCTGCTGCTGCGTCACACTCGTGTTGCCATCGTAGTGCATCACCGTCTCAGCGGGCCTGTTCACGCTGGCGAGGCTCTGCGTCACCACAGTGCCCACGAAGCCGCTACCGTAGAGGGCAGGGTTCACCACGTAGCTATTGACAGGAGGGGTATTGGCGCAGGGAGCTCCGGTAAGAAGCTGGACATTCATCGCGTCTTTTTCGCTAGGGCACTGGGTGACCTGGTTGTTCTTGACATACGGAGCCACGGCCCAGTAGAAAGTCGCCACACAGGGGCCGCTAGTCATGTTCATGTAGGCCGACATCGGGAAGGTCTCGTCGTAGTCCTGGACATACATTAGGTTCGCCAGAGCGTACTGCTTGAGGTTCGACAGACAGCTTGTCTGACGGGCTTTCTCGCGGGCCTGGGCAAAGACAGGGAAGAGAATGGCGGCAAGAATCGCGATAATGGCGATCACGACGAGAAGCTCGATGAGCGTAAAGCCAGCATTTCCCCGTCGGACGGGGGCTAGGGGGGTGGAAGAGTGCATAAACAAAATAGCCTTTCTTATCAGTTAAGAAGATTCACCAAACGACACAGAAATACCTACTAGCCAGACGAGTAGTTTTCGTCAATAGTTCATCGTCGCTAGCGGACGTAGGCAAGGGCAAGAGGAAACCACGGGGTAAAGCGCTCAGGATGCGCCGAGAGCTCCGCCTCAATCTCAGAGATCGCCTGCCAGCGCCAGTCCATTACCTCGGCGGGATTGAGGGTTGGTGCGTCAAGAAAGCGCCCCACAAAGACATGGTCTAGCTCATGCTCCGTGAGGCCCGAGAGGGGGTCGGTGGCGCGGTAGAGAAAGCTCCCCTGCTCCACCAGCGCGGTGGTAAAGCCCAGCTCCTCCATGAGCCGCCGCGTTGCCGCCGCCAGCGTTGTCTCACCAGGGCGCGGGTGGCTACAGCACGTGTTGGTCCACAGCCCCCCAAAGTGGTACTTCTCCAGCGCCCGTCGCTGGAGCATCAGCTCACCCGCATCGTTGAAGATAAAGACAGAAAAAGCCCGGTGGAGCCGCCCTCCCTCAAGATGCGCCGCCAGCTTCTCACACTCGCCCACCGCATTATCGGCCTCATCTACCAGGATGACATTTTCTTGCATTCTAAAAGTTGCAAACAAATAATCTACGACTCAGTTCCCAGCACAGCCACAAAGTATGTACTAGTGTTGACATCGCTCGGCTTCCGCTCTCCCGAGCACCGCGCCGCCTCCGAGTTCGCCGTCGCGTAATACCACCATTTGGGGTGTACTTATGGGTTATGTACCGAGTGGCTGAGTCCAATCCAAGCTAGAGAGCTGAGGAACTTGCTGGAAGTATCGCAGATTTTGGGTTATTACCGTTGCTCCATACTGAAGCCCACAGGCCGCGATCTTACAATCCCGGTTTCCCGCACGTCGTAGCTCTGCTGGGAAACCTTGGAAGAGAGCTTCGGAAGCAGTATCAAACTCTAGAAGGGGGAAGCCTGCTAGAAACTCAACCTGCCGGGTGAGTAATAAATAGCCCGAGACCGTGCTCTTGTGCTTGGTCTCTGCCTGACGAATGACTGAAAGGGCTCCCTGAACAAACTCTTCATGGGTGATAGAGCAGAGGTAGATATTCTCACGCCCCACAGTCTTCATTTGCTCTAGGAGCACCACAGGCGGGAACTCGGTACGAAATAGCAACGACGCAATATTGGTATCGAGCAAAAACATGGCGGCAGGCTATCTATGCTTCGTTGTCGGCGGCTCTTGCATCGGCAAGTGCTTGGACGAACTCCTGCCAGGTTTCCTCGGGGATGTCGGCTCCTGTGCCGTAGGGAACTCCGGTCTCGGTGTGTTTCCCATGATGGGCCGGAGTCTTGGAAAGCGGGACAGGCAAGACCACACGCATCGTGCGCAGCCGTCCCCGTGCATCGGTGATGGTCACACGGCGCGAGATCACACGCTGGCGTAGTCGGGTTGGCATCCTCAGGTTCCTCCACTACAATTCTACCGTAACTAAAAAGCACAAACATCCCCGGCTTCCGCTCCACCGAACGCCGCGCCGCCTCCGAGTTCGCCGTGGCATAATACTCTCATGCGAGAACTAACCTACGAAGAGCGAGCGCGGGTAGATACGGCGCTCTATGGCGTCAGCTTCTTATCGAACTTCAGGAACGCTACGTCGCTGGTTTCTACACAAAAGATAGCGTTGCCGCAAACCCCAAAGAGATCGCCGTTGGCCACTGGGAGGCTCCCAATCTTCAAATCCCCATCGCCGAGGTGATGCGCCAACCCGCCGGTACGAACGAGTAAGGCCCCACAGAGAAACCTCCGTAGGGCCATTTATGGTCCTTGCCACATCAGCGGGCCCATTTATCCGCCCGTCTGAAGCCCGGTTTTACGCGTCCGGCGTCACCGGGGACAAGCGCCGTTCCCCAATTTCCGCCAGCAGGTCGGTGACGAACTGTTCGACCGAGCGGGGGCCTAGGTCGCCCTTGTCGCGGTGGCGGACGGCGACATTCCCGGCCTCGATATCGCGGTCACCCACGATGATCATGTAGGCAACTTTCTCGACTTGGGCCTCGGCGACTTTCTTGCCGGTCTTCTCCGAGCGCGTGTCCACGGTGGCGCGGACGCCTGCCTCGACCAAGCGTGTCTTGAGCGCCTCGCAGTACGGGATGTGCCGATCCGCGATGGGCAGGAAGCGCACTTGCTCGGGCGAGAGCCAGGTCGGGAATGCGCCCGCGAAGTGCTCGATCAAGACACCGACGAAGCGCTCCATGCTGCCGAACGGGGCGCGGTGGATCATCACCGGGCGGTGCGGCTGGCTGTCCGAGCCGATGTACTCCAGGCCGAAGCGGATCGGGAGGTTGTAGTCCACCTGAACCGTACCGAGCTGCCACTCGCGGCCAATGACGTCCTTGACCACGAAATCAATCTTCGGGCCGTAGAACGCGGCCTCGCCGGGCTCCTCGCTAAACGGAACTCCCAGCGACGCGGCGGCATCGCGGCAGGCGGCCTCCGCCTTGTCCCAGTTGGCCGGGTCGCCGACGTACTTGGCGCTGTCCGGGTCACGCAGCCCGACACGGACGCGGAAGTCTTTCATCCCGAGCGTGTCGAAGATCGTCCGCACGAGGCTCAGACAGCCCTGAACCTCGGCGGGAACCTGCTCTTCTGTCACGAAAAGATGGGCATCGTCTTGCGTGAACGAGCGCACACGGGTCATGCCATTGAGCTCGCCGGACTGCTCCCAGCGGTAGACCGTGCCAAACTCGGCCAGGCGTAGCGGCAGATCACGGTAGGAGCGGCGCTCGCTGGCGTAGATCTTGATATGGTGCGGACAGTTCATCGGCTTGAGCAGATAGCCCTCGATATCGCCCGACTCCAGCTTATTGGCCAGCTCGCCGCAGGTACAGCCTTCGTCGCTGAGCTTCTTGAGAAACTCGCGATCAATCACCGGCGGGTACTGGGACTCAGCGTAGTACGGGAAGTGCCCCGATGTTTTATAGAGCTCCAGCTTGCCGATATGGGGCGTGAAGACTTGATGATAGCCCTGCTTGCGCAGCTCGTGGCCGATGAAGGTCTGGAGCTCCTGGCGCACGGCAGCACCCGCAGGAGTCCAGAGCACCATGCCCTGGCCCACCTGGTCATCAATATGAAAGAGCTTGAGCGCCTTGCCAATCACGCGGTGGTCGCGCTTCTTGGCCTCTTCCAGCTTGTTCAAATACTCATCCAGATGGCTCTGCTTCTGGAACGCGATGCCATAAACTCTCGTGAGCTGCTCGTTCTCGGACCTACCGCGCCAGTAGGCCCCGGCGATACTCATCAGCTTAAACGCGCCGATGCGCCCGGTGGACTCGATATGGGGGCCTTTGCACAGATCAATAAAGTCGCCCTGCTGGTAGAAGCTAATCTCAGCTTCATCGGGCAGGTCGTCGATCAGGCGCACTTTATAGAGCTGGCCGGACTCCTCGCAGCGCTTGCGGGCCACGTCGCGTGGCTCCACAAACCTCTGCATCGGCAGGTTCTCTTTGACAATCGCCTTCATCCGCGCCTCTAGTGTCGCCAGATCGCTCTCGGTCAGTGGGCGGGGCAGGTCAAAGTCGTAGTAGAAACCGTTTTCGATAACAGGGCCGATGCCCATCTTCGCTTCAGGGATCAGCTCACGCATCGCTTGGGCAAGCACATGCGAGGTCGTGTGGCGCATTCGGGAAAGAAAGTCAGCCGGAGCGGAGAGCTCATCGGCGGGGGATACAGAGGACATAGTGTGGTTACACTCCCATACAAAAGGATGCTCTATGGTATCACGCTCCTTCGTCATGACCTATTACCTCTAGAGATTTTACAGAAGATTCGCCTCCGATTGGAAACTCTTGTAGGGAATGTCGTGTATCTCTGTGGAGATGACATTTCACCCCCCCGATCTATGGGTCGTGGCAACCCTAGTGCTCTTAGAGGGCTTGCTCTCGGCAGATAACGCACTAGTACTGGCGCTACTGGTTCGTCACTTGCCCGATAAGCAACAGCAAAAGGCACTCTCGCTTGGGATGACGCTGGCCTTTGTGCTCCGGGGCGTGGGAATTGCGCTGGCAGGCTACCTGATCCGCTTCTGGTGGCTCTGTGGGCTGGGAGCACTCTATCTGCTCGGGCTGGCACTCAAGCACTTTTTGCAGAGGAGGCGAGCGTCGCCCCCCGAGCAGGTAGTAGGTGCAGGGATGAGCTATGCCCGAGCTGTGGTGATGGTTGGCTTTACGGATGTGGTCTTTGCGATCGACTCCATTCTTATCGCCGTGGCCCTTATCAATAGCCCCAAGAAGCTCTGGATTGTCTACGTGGGAGGAACCTTGGGCCTCATACTGCTCCGGCTTGCCTCAAGCATCTTCATCCGCCTACTCCATCGCTACCCTGCACTCGATCATACGGCATACGCCTTGGTGGGATGGGCAGGGATAAAGCTATTTTTAGCGGCCGGGCACATGAGCCCAACCCATTTCCTACCTGAGCTTCCCAAGTGGGTTTTCTGGTCGGGTTTTGCCCTGATCCTCGTGGTGGGTGGTCTTGTGGCACGTCAAGAAGAAAAACGCACGAGTGAACCCAATTTTGACAGGTAGATGAATCTGAGGTATTCTGAACAGAGATTTCACGCCGCGCCGCGCTCACTCGGTGCGGCGTTATTATTGATATTATGTCTGTGGTTGCCATCGTCCCCGCCGCTGGTCTCGGCACTCGCCTGAGGCCACTTAGCGATGCTATTCCCAAGGAAATGCTTCCTGTGGGACGCGCTTTGGCACTTGAGAGGATCGTCGCCGAGCTTCGTGCCGCCGGTGCGGAGCGCATTGTCTTTGTGGTCTCTCCACAAAAAGAAGCCTTTCTCAAGAATCACTTTGGCGCAGACTTTGGTTACGCCGTTCAGCCCGAGATGCGCGGCTTGGGCGAGGCCATTCTCCGAGCCCGAGGGCTCGCTCAAGGTGCCTCACGCTTGCTGATTGCTCTTGGCGATGCGGTCTTCGAGGAGCCGGAGCTAGGGGGAATTACCCGGCGCGTGCTCGCCGCCGACTCGCCTCTTACAATAGCCGTGCAGCGCGTCCCCCGTGAGCGACTCTCGAAATACGGCGTGGTGTCACCAGCCCCCCCCGCCCCCAAGCTGGGGGGAGCCAGGGTATCGGGAGCTTTTGCTATCCAGGACATTGTGGAGAAGCCTGCACCCGAAGATGCCCCTAGTGAGTTTGCGGTAACGGCCCGCTACGTTCTGCCCGATACTCTCTTTGAGACGCTGGAAAAAACGCCACCTGCAAAAAATGGTGAGATCCAGCTCACGGATGCGATTAAAACGTTGCTACAGACAGGAGTTCCAGGGAGCGCCGTGCCCCTGTTGCCAGGAGAAACACGCCACGATATCGGAGGCTTTGAGACCTACTTCAAGGCTTTCGTCACCTTTGCCATAAACGATCCCGAATACGGCGCAGCGTTGCGCACTTATCTGAAAGAGACGCTGCAACTATGAAGGGTATTATCATCGCAGGGGGGGCAGGCACCCGCCTTCGTCCTCTGACCTACACCCGCCCCAAGCCACTGATCCCCGTGGTCAATCGGCCTTTTCTGGAGTACCAGGTGGCACTGCTCAAACGCCACGGCATTGACGAGATTATCTTCTGTACCAACTACATGTCCGAGCAGATCGCCACGCACTTTGGTGACGGCTCGCGCTTTGGCGTGACGATGCACTTTGTCAATGAAGAGACACCACTTGGCACGGCAGGCGCGATTAAAAATGCACAGACCGTCGCAGGCCGTGAGACTCTGGTGGTGCTCAATGGTGATATTCTCACCGACTTTGATATCTCCTCCATCATTGAGTTTCATCAGAGCAAAGATGCTCTGGTGACGCTCACGCTCAAAGAAGTCCCGTCACCGTCTCCTTATGGCGTCATTGACACGGACGATGACGGCAGGGTTCAGGAGTTTCGTGAGCCGAGCGAGGCACAGAAAAAGGCGCTGGCGGCCAATCCCAATATCGAGCCGACGGGCGTGGACTACATTAATGCGGGTATCTATATTATGGAGCCCGAAGCGCTGGACGCGATCCCGACAGGCCGTCCTGTCTCCATCGAGCGCGAGACCTATCCTCAGTTTCTGGCCGAAGGCAAGCCCATCTATGCCGTCGCACGGCAGGGATTCTGGCTGGATATCGGACGGCCGGAGCAGTACCGACAGGCCACGCAAGCAATTCTAGCACGCGATATCACGGTCGAGGTACCCGGTGAGTGGACTGCACTAGGCTACTGGGCGATGGAGAATGTTCAAGTAGATCCGACAGCCCATGTTGCGCCGACCGTGCATCTGGGAGCAGGGAGCAAGATCGGCCCGGGTGTCTCACTGACGGGAAAGACCGTGATTGGGCCGGGGTGCTGTATCAAAGCCAATGCGACACTGACGGACTGCATTCTGCAAGAGGGCGTGATTATCGGGCAGGGCGCACAGCTCACCGGGGTGATTTTAGACGATGGCTGTCATGTGGAAGCCGAGACGGTCGTCAGGGTGCCCTCGGTTTTGGCAGCGGGAACTGTCCTTCGTAAGGGGACGCGGATCGAATGACCGTCCCGATGGCCGATCTTCCGGCCCAGTACAAAGCCCTTAAGAGTGAACTTGATGAGGCAATCTCCTCGGTTATGGCGACGGGCGGCTTTATTCTAGGACCAACCGTTGCAGCCTGTGAGACGCAGATCGCGGCCATCTGCGGCGCGAAGCATGGCATTGGTGTCGGCAATGGCACCGATGCGCTCTTGCTCTCGCTCATGGCGCTGGGAGTCGGGCCCGGCGATGAGGTCATCACGCCGCCCTTTACTTTTGTTGCCACGGTCGAGACCGTTGTCCTTCTAGGGGCGACGCCGGTCTTTGCCGATATCGACCCCGTGCACTTCACCCTCGATCCCGCCGATGTCGCGAAAAAAATTACGCCGCGGACGAAAGCCATTGTCCCGGTGCATCTCTTCGGGCAGCTCGCCGATATGGATGGGCTACGTGCTTTTGGCCTGCCGCTCATCGGCGATGGAGCACAGGCAATCGGCGCGGCGCAGAAGGGCAAAGAAGTCGCACAGTGGACGGACCTAACGACGCTCTCGTTCTACCCTACCAAGAACCTTGGAGCGGCGGGCGATGGTGGGATGATCCTCACCAACGACGATTCACTCGCCGAAAAACTGCGCCTGCTGCGCTTCCATGGCTCTGGTGGCAACTACGACTACCACCTCGTGGGGGTTTGCTCGCGTCTCGATGCTCTGCAAGCGGCGATTCTCAATGTCAAACTGCCACACCTCGCTCACTGGAACGAGGCTCGCCGTGCCAATGCGACTTACTACGACACCGCGCTCGCCAACTGCGACGACCTGATCCTCCCCAAGACTCGCCCCGACAATCTTCACACGTTTCATCAGTACACGGTTCGGGTTTCCAACGGGAGGCGCGCCGCTCTGAAAGCCTTTCTCGCAGAGCGCGGGATCGCAACGGGTATTTTCTATCCTGTCGCGCTCCATCTCTCGCCTATCTACCAGGAGCGCTTTATGGGGAAGCTCGGCGATCACCCCGAGTCGGAGCGCGCGTGCGACGAAGTGCTCTCGCTCCCGATCTATCCCGAACTTTCTGTCGAGCAGCGCGTCTATGTAGCAGAAAGCATCTGTGCTTTCTTTGGAGGATAACGATGCCCCACCAGTTCGCCCGACCCCAGCAGCCGACTCTGTATGGCTATAAAGTCATCAAGACCTATCCGCACGACCCAGATGCCTTCACCGAGGGGCTGGAGTTTCACAACGGCTTGCTCTATGAGAGCACGGGCCTAGAGGGTAAGTCCTGGATCGGTATTCGGACACTGGAGAGCGCAAAGTACCAGAAGAAAGTCAGCCTTGATGCCCGCTACTTTGGCGAGGGCATGACGATCTTCGGGGATAAGCTCTACCAGCTCACCTGGAAAAACGGCAAGGGCTTTATCCGCGATAAAGACACCCTCAAGGAGATCGGTTCCTTCCGCTACTACGGCGAGGGCTGGGCACTCACCCACAACGATACCCATCTGATCATGAGCGATGGCACCGACACGCTCCGCTTCCTCGATCCGAAAAACCCTGGCACGGTCAAAAAGAAGCTCAAAGTTACTAACAATGGCCAGCCTGTCACTCAGATCAACGAGCTAGAGTGGGTCAAGGGCGAGGTCTACGCCAATATCTGGCAGACGGATTATATTATCCGCATTGACCCCAGCACCGGAAATGTCGTAGGCATTATTGACATGACAGGCATTCTCCCCAACCAGCAAGATGTTCTCAATGGAATCGTCTACGATGCCAAAGCCGACCGGCTCTTTGTCACCGGCAAGCTCTGGAGTAAGATCTTTGAGATCAAGCTAGTGAAGCGCTAGTTTCTGAGTTGCCTCTTCGTAGAGCCAGCCGGTGATCTCATCGGTAGTAGGATCTAGGGTGATCCCGCGCCGTCGGTGTGCCCAGCAGGCGTAGCTAACACTCACAAAGAAGCTGGCGGGGAGACGGTTTTGGCTGGTGATCTTGCAGCCCAGCAGGCTGGTGTTGCCGCCAAAGCCCATGGGGCCAATCCCAAGACCATTGCAGATGCGCGTGATCTCCGCCTCTAGCGCGTTTAACTGCGCATCCGGGTTGGTGTCAGAAACGGTGCGCAGGAGCTGCTCTTTCGCCATTTCGAGACCATGTGCCCTATCGCTGCCGATACACACCCCGATGTAGCCCGGCGCACAGCCCTTGCCCTGCGCCTTCCAGACCGCATCGAGCACTACCAGCTTCACGCCCTCGATATCGCGCCCCGCCTTCTTCCCAAGCTCTTTCAGCTCGAAGGGCAGGCTATACTGCGCCCCGACATTCTCACAGCCACCGCCCTTGAGCATCAGCCGAACATCGATAAAGTCCTTGCGCCACGCCTGAAAGTGAAACTGCGGCGTCCCCGGCCCGAGATTATTTCCCGTGTTCTTGCCCGTGAGTGAGTCCACGGAGTTCTGGCGTAGGTAGCCAATAGCCGTCGCCTCCGCCACGGCAGCGCGGGCAGTGTCCTCGAAAGTCAGCGTGTCGTAGCCGATGGGGTAGTGGACATAGAACTTGATCATCCCCGTGTCCTGGCAGATCGGGGCGGACTCGGCGGCAGCGGTGGCGATATTGCAGTCAATGGTATCCAGGGCCATCAGGGCGCGGCTATCCTTCATCTCCACAGCACGCCCCCTCTCCATCGCCTCACGAATATCGGTGGGCAGGTCGGAGGACGTCCGGCGGATCAGATCTAGCAGGCTGGCTTGCAAAGTGGTGCTCATAAAACAAATTATACCTCCCCCACTGGAGGGCGAGGCTTGGTATACTCTTTTCTCAAGGAGAGTTGTTATGCCGACACCTGAGTTTGAGGAGCGCTCCGAGACGAACCTCGCTACCTTGCGGCCCAAGGCCCAGCCGCACTTTCGCGCACTGCTGCGTGCTCTAAAGACCTACGCCTTAGAGAAAGGGCTGGAGGTAAAGATTATCAGTGCCAACCGGACGTGGGCGGAGCAAGACGCGCTCTTTGCCAAGGGCCGCACCAAGCCGGGGCCGAAAGTCACCAATGCACGCGGTGGGCAGAGCAACCACAACTATCAGATCGCGGTGGACATCGGGCTCTTCAAAGACGGAAAATACTTGGAAGAGTCGGTGCACTACAGCAAGCTGGGGCCGCTGGGCGAGGCGCTCGGGCTGGAGTGGGGCGGGCGCTGGAAGGACTTTCCCGACACGCCACACTACCAGATCAAGACCGGCAAGCGTATCTCGGTGCTGCGCGAGCTAGTACGCACTGAGGGCTGGGACGCTCTGGACGAGCTGATTCCTGACTTCTCTCCTGCACCTGAGCCGACTCCAGCTCCTACGCCCACGCCCACTCCAGCCCCTGTTCCTAGTCCCGTGCTTGAGCCCGACACTGTCGCTATCTTTCTGGATCGTGGCGAGGGGGCTAAGAAGCTTAGCCTGGATGCGTGGTTTAGTGAGAGCCGAGTCTGGGTGGCGATCCGGGACTGGACGGACTTTTTTGGCGGGACGCTGGTCGAGAAAAATGGCAAGTTCTCACTGCTCCTTAGCGGCCAGAGCACTCCCATTCCCACAAAAATCATCGCCGAGCGCACGGTCGCCAAGTTCGCCGACATTAACGCGGTCTTGAGCTGGGACTTCTCCTTCGACGGTGCCACGCGCCCACGCAAGCTCACGATCCACCCGGACCGCTAGGCCGCTAGCCGCTCTCCCACTTTGCTTTGAGCGCCGGCAGATCGTAGCCTTCGGGCCAGCGGCTGGCATTTTTCTCGTCAAAGGCTGCCTTCCAGCGGTTGTGGAGCCACAAGTACTGCTCGGGGTAGGCGCGGATGCCTTGCTCTAGCTGGTGGTTGATCCGCGTCATCAGGCGCGTTTCATCGTCGCCTTCTTGTGGCCAGAAAGGCTCTTGAATGACGATTTTATAGGTCGAGTCCGGCTTCATGATGCAGTAAGAGGTCACGATCGGGGCACCTGTCTTGAGGGCGAGCGTGGCAGGCCCTGTGACGGTGCCGGCGGGAATCCCCAGAAATGGCACGAAGATGTCGCCGCTGTTCTGGTCGGGGAGAATCGCGATCGCCTCGCCTTTCTTCAGCGCCACAAAGAGCTTACGCACCGACGCACCGCCTTTGCTGACAACCTCATAGCCGCCACTCTGGCGGATTTTCTTAACCATCGCCCCAAAGACCGGGTCGTTGGGATCGCGAGCAACCACGGTAAGGGGAATACCACACTTGGCGGCATAGCGAATAAAGATCTCGATATTGCCCAAGTGGCTGCTCAGGCCGACGATTCCCTTGCCTGCCGCGAGCGCCTTTTGGGTATGTTCCCAGCCCTCAACCTCGGTGACAAGCTCCAAAATCGTATCATCGCCACGCATCGCCGAGCGGTAGAAATCCAGCGTGACACGTCCAAAGTGCTCAAAGACTTTTCGCGTGAGTGCATGTCGCTGCGCCTCGGTCAGAGAGTCGCCGTAGACGAGGCGTAGGTTGCGCAGTGCGGTCACTCGGGAGCGCTTGACCAGATGAAACCCTAACCTGCCTAGTCTCTCGCCAAATTTCAGGGCTTTCTCACGCGGCATCCGGGCCACACGGCTGCCAAAGCGCTCCAAGGAAACGGCGAGAAAGCGCTGGAAAACAAGGGTCGATCGGGACATAGACTCTATGATACCGTGATACAAAATCTCCCACCGTGGTACAATTCGGGCATCGCAATCCGCAAAGATATCTGGCAGGGGACGACGTGCCGTCGGTGCGGGCTGACATTCGAGGTGCTCTGTGACGAGGGCCTTCTTGGCTGCTCTCACTGCTATGTCACGTTTCGAGGACTGATCGAAGCCGCGATCCCGGAGCTTCACGGCGTGACGGTTCCTAGCGCCTGGATGACTCAGCGTGCCGTTCCCCGCGCCTTAGAAAACGAAGAAGACGGAGAGCTTGCTAGCTCCCCGCCTTCTGATTCGCCTTTTACTCGCCGCACGCGGCCAGCGCCCCAGGGCACCGCTAAGCGCTCTGGGTAACATCGGCGTAGGCCTGCCGGATTCCCCGGACATGGTAGGCGACGTTGGCGGATGTGCAGCCCAGCGAGTCGCCGATCTGCCGCCAGGTGTGGCCTTCCAGAAGCCCACGCAGAATTGCCTTCTGCCGGACATTGAGCCGGTTTTCTAGGATCTCCAGCATCAGCCGGGTCTCCACTTCCTCCGCGCCAGGCAGGTTGCCCCGCGCCGTGAAGCTATTTTGTGTGATCTCCTCGGTCTCGACCGTCAGATCCTCCAGCGCATCGTGGGAGCGCTTCTTGTTCCAGCGGATATGATCCAGGATCTGCCACCGAGCGTGCTTGAGTAAGTACTGAGTCGGGGTTCCGATAGTCATATCAACCGTGGGCAGAACCTCGTAGACCGCGACCCACGCTTCTTGAAGCAGATCGTTGGCATCCATCCCCGTTCGGGAGGCGTAGTAGCCCGCCAGAGACTCTAGGCGGGGAGTTAGTGATTTCCGAAGGCGCTCTTGCGCCCTAGTGTCGCCCTGCTTGGCACGCTGAAGGTTCAGCGCGTCCTGATGCAGTATTCCTTTGTCTAAAATTGCAGTGTTCACGGGATTCTCTCCGTCGGACCTGCATAGAGACACAGCTCTAGCAGGAGCGGGCAGCATAAAAAAACCGATGGAAGGTCTCCTGAGACATTCAGAAGCCAGCCACTCTGCCAAGCAAAAGCTTAGAGGCAGACCGACACAAAAGTCGGGGCTATCGCTGCGAATAGATGACGAATGAGCGAAAAGGCGGGATGGGTTGGGGCCACGGCTGCTTGCTCTGCAGCGTCTCCCCTCCTGCGCTTCGCTCTACAGGCGCGTTAGGGGTAGATACCCTGAGACCGGGGCTGTAAACCCTGAGACTTCTGGGCGACTTCCGGTACTTTGTTTCCCGTCAATCAAGTCTCGATCTCGCGCTGCGGAGAGTGGATGGAGTATGGGGGTTTCGCCACAGAGAAACGCCTGGCGGGCATCCATCGGCATACCGTTATTTAAGAGCCAATTATTGCTTACCATTTTGATCGTTCCTCCTGACATTCTGATGAGTCGTCTTTAAAAGTGCCGTCGTTCACGCACGAGCCCATCGTGAGCATTATAGCCTGATACTCAGATTTGCTAAAGAGTAAAGGAAAAATATTTTTTATTGATTTTTCCCTGCCGGTTAGAGCGGCAGGGCTACCGAGCGCTCCGCGCTACAAAGGCCGTTCCGGCCATAAGAATAATTCGGTATGGGCCGGGTACCCTCGGGGTGGCCCTTTGTAGCTTTAGCTCTCCAGTCCCCTCGTTCCAATCGAGGGGAAAATTGGGGTATAACAAACTTATGTGTGGACGATTTACGATGCACCATGACCAAGGCGAGGTTATGGCGCGCTTTGAGGTTCAGGGGAGTTTGTTTGAGCCGCTCGCCCGCTACAATATCGCCCCGACCCAAGCCGTGGCGGCGATCACGGCGCATGGGCCCCGTGCGGAGCGCCTTCTAGAGCCGCTTCACTGGGGGCTGGTGCCGTTTTGGGCCAAGGACACCGCCATTGCCAGCAAGCTCATCAATGCGCGCAGCGAGACGGTGCAAGAAAAACCGAGCTTCAAGCACGCACTCTCCCGCCGCCGGTGTCTCATTCCTGCCGATGGGTTCTACGAGTGGGATCGGAAGACGAAGCAGCCAACCCACTTTCGCGTGCGAGGCGGCGAGCTCTTTGCCTTCGCCGGGCTCTACGAAGAGTGGCAGGCACCCGATGGTTCGTCTTTGCGCAGCTGCACCGTGCTGACCACACAGGCCAATGCATTAGTCGCTCCGATTCATGAGCGCATGCCGGTGATTCTACAAACCCAAGACGACGAAGCAATATGGCTGGAAGTGGGCCGCTACAAGCCCCACGATCTCCAGCCACTGATGATCCCTTTTCCCGCCGATCAGATGGAGGCGGTCTTTGTCAGCAAGCGCGTCGGCTCGCCTGCCAACGATGATGCAAGCCTGCTAGCGCACGCAGAA
>JAPLCP010000197.1 GCA_026392155.1 Armatimonadota bacterium
TATCGCCGCCAACCCGACGTTTCTCCTGCCCGAGACGCGCCGTAATGAAGTGCTGGCGATGATCGAGGATGGCCTGCGCGATATTGCGATCTCCAGAAAAAACGCAGGCTGGGGCATCGAGGTGCCGGGCGATCCGGGCAAAGTGTTCTATGTCTGGTTCGATGCGCTCATCAACTACTTAAGCAACACCGGCTGGCCCGAGAACGAGAACTTTGATACGCTCTGGCCCGCCGATGCGCACCTGATGGCCAAGGAGATCTACGCTCGCTTCCACGCCACGTTCTGGCCCGCGATGCTGATGGGGCTGGGCCTGCCGCTTCCCAAGCATGTGGTCGGGCATGGCTGGTGGACGGTCGGCGGTGAGAAAGGCAGCAAGAGCAAGGGCAATATCCCTGCAGCAAGAGCAAGGGCAATATCCCTGAGCCCAAAGCCGTCGTGGATGCGCTCGTTACGGCCAGTGGCGCGTCGGAGAGCGCGGCGAAAGACGCCCTGCGCTACTATCTCCTGCGCGACATCCGCTTCACCGACGACTCCGAGTTCTCGCTGGAGTTTCTGGCGGGGCGCTGGAACGCCGACCTGGGCAACGACTACGGCAATGTCCTCAACCGCATTCTAAAAGCCACCTACTTCGACGGCACGATTCCCACCAATGCACCGCTTGATGCAGGGCTCACCGCGCTGGCCGCAGAGACGGTCGCCGCCTACACGAAAGCCCTGGAGCGCTTCGAGTGGGGCAACGCACTGGCTGCCGTCTGGCCGCTCCTGCGTGCTGTCAATGTCTACCTCGCGGAGAAAGCCCCATGGAAAGCCGCAAAGGCAGGCGAGACCGAGGCTGTCGCGGAGGCCGTCTACAACGCGCTGGAAGGCGTGCGTCTGGCGACCTATCTGCTCTCGCCGGTCATGCCCAAGATCGCCGAGGAAGTGGCCCAGCAGCTGGGCTTGGCCTCGATCACGGCAGGCACCTGGGAAGACAACACTCGCTTTGGCGCTCTGTCCGGCGGCATCAAGACCGGCGAGCCCGCCCCGCTCTTCCCGCGTGTGGACACAAAAAACTTATCTTTAACGGAGAAACCCTTGGAAACGACCCCTGCGCCTATCGCGGCGCCCGAAGCCCCTGCTGAGACCAGCAACGAGATCACGATTGACGACTTTCTAAAAGTCGAGCTGCGTGTCGCCGATATTGTGGCGGCGGAGAAAGTAGAGGGGGCCGACAAGCTCCTGAAGCTCCAGCTCAAGATCGGCGAGGAAGACCGCCAGATCGTCAGCGGCATCGCCACGGCCTACACGCCTGAGGAGCTCATCGGGCGGCAGATCGTCGTGGTCTACAACCTCAAGCCCCGCAAGATGCGCGGTGTCGAGAGCAAGGGCATGCTCCTTGCCGCCACCGATGCCGAGGGCAATGCGATCCTGCTCCAGCCCGACAAGAAAGCCGACTCCGGTAGCACTGTTCGGTAGTAAAGGAAGGAAAACCTCGTCGTTGGGCCGAACTTTTCTTTAGACTTTTAGTTCTTTGGGAGAAGAAGCAATGACACGACGAGGTTTTCTGGACGAGGCGTTCTTTGCGGCGGCGATTGCGTCGCTGACTGCATCCGGGGCGTTTGCCACGGAGCCGGAGCCAAGCCGCCCACGACGGCGCTATGGAGCGGCGGATAAAGTGCGGATGGCGGTGATTGGGGTGCATGGACGGGGGATGGCCCATGTCGATGGCTACTTGGGCCAGCCCGATGCCGAGATCGTTGCGATCTGTGATGTGGACTTAAGCTCCGCGGAAAAAGCGGCGGCGGCGATCGAGAAGAAGACGGGCAAGAAGCCCAAGATCTACCAGGACCTGCGTAAGGTTTTTGAAGACAAAGAAATCGATGCCGTCTCTTGTGCTCTGCCGATCCACTGGCACGCACTTGCGGCGTCTTGGGCGATGCAGGCAGGCAAGGATGTCTATGTGGAGAAGCCCTGTAGCCACAATGTGAGCGAAGGACGGCGGCTGGTGCAGCTTCAGCAGCGCACTGGGCGCATCTGCCAGGTGGGAACCCAGAGCCGCTCCGCAAAAGCCGTGCAGCAGGGGATTAAGTTTCTGCACGATGGCAAGCTGGGCAAGGTGACCATGGCGCGGGGGCTCTGCTACAAGCCGCGCAAGAGCATTGGGATCAAGCCCGACGGCCCCGTGCCTGCGGGCGTGGACTACGACATCTGGCTAGGCCCGGCTCCCAAGCGGCCTTTTAACCCCAATCGCTTCCACTACGAGTGGCACTGGAACTTCGACTACGGTGCGGGAGATCTGGGCAACCAGGGCATCCACCAGATGGACATTGCGCGCTGGGCACTGGGCAAGCACGAGCTCCCGCTGGGGGTCGAGACCATTGGCTGTCGGCTGGGCTATGTAGACCAAGCCAATACCCCCAACACCGTTGTCTCTACCTACGACTATGGCGACAAGCAGCTCATCTTCGAGGTGCGTGGCCTGCCGACGGAAAAGTTCATGGGAGCGGATATCGGCGATATTGTCTACGGTGAGAATGGCTATGTTGTCTTTACTTCTAGCTACGGCAAGGCAGCGGCATTCGACAAAGAGGGCAAGCCTCTGGAGACCTTTAGCGGCGGCGGGGATCACTTTGCGGCGTTTATCAAAGCCGTTAAGAGCCGTCAGCAGTCTGATTTGGCTGCGCCGGTTCTGGAAGGCCATCTCTCCAGCGCACTCTGCCATCTGGGCAACGTGAGCTATCGCTTGGGTAAAGAAGGCGATCCGGCCAAGAGCAACTTTGAAAACAAGCCGTTTGGTGAGGCGTACTCGCGCATGATGCAGCATCTCACGGCTAACAATGCGCTCACGCCCGATGCCAAGCTGCGCTTTGGGGCGAGCCTGAAGTTCGATCCCAAGAAAGAGCGCTTTGTGGGGGCAGGTGATAGTGAGGCAAATAAGCTGCTCACCCGCGAGTACCGCAAGGGCTTTGAGCTTCCCAAGGCGTAAATCGCACTCGCAGGGGAGGAATCGCTTCCTCCCCTGTCGAAAACCGGTTCATGCCAAAACCTGAACTACTCCGCCGCAGTGCCGTTGCCGGAGCCGCCGCTGCGGGCGTGATGCTCACGGCGGGCGCTGCCGATGCCCAGAGCATCCCGGTGCGTGTCACTGCTGAGCGTGCCGATAGCGCTGCCGCGCCTCTCTCGCTGACGGTCTCCCAGGCCGATCTCAAGAAAAAGCACACACTTCCCAAAGGTGCGACGCCACTGACCTGCCAGATTCAGGCCGCGGGGAAAGACAAGGCAACTCTGGTTTTTGTGGCTCCCGCGCTCAAGAAAGGCGAGTCTAAGCTCTTTGTGCTGACGCCGGGTAAGGCCGCTACAGTTCAAGTCAAAGAAGCCGGTAAGAACGCCGAGATCCTGATCGGTGGCCAGCTCTTCACCCGCTATGACACCACCACCGGCCCTAACAAGCCCTATCTCTACCCCATTCAGGCCTTTGGTGGCAAGCACATGACCCGGCGCTGGCCGCTAGAAGAAGTGGGCCACGAGGAGAAAGACCACCCGCACCACCGAGGGCTCTGGTTCACCCACGGCGAGATGAACGAGGTGGATTTCTGGACGGAAGTGGCGAAGGCGGGGCACCCGATTGGCAAGACCGTCAATACCGGCTACTCCGTTCTGGAGAGCGGCGCGGTCTATGGCAAGCTCGGTACCAAGACCGACTGGATCACGGAGGCGGGCAAGACGATTGCCAAAGACACCCGCGAGATTGTCGTCACGCCTGTCGGGGAGAGCATCTTGCTGGACTTCTCGGTGACGGTCACGGCGGTGGGCGGCCCTCTCACTTGGGGCGATACCAAAGAAGGGACTTTTGCGCTCCGCGTCCCTGAGATCATGAAAGCCGAAAAGGAGGGGCAGGGGAGGTTAGAAAGCGCCGAGGGCGTGAAAAACGCGGCAGTCTGGGGGAAACCATCGCCATGGCACGACTACTGGGGGCCGGTGGAGGCAGGCGGCGAGACCTTCGGGATCGCGATCTTTGACTCTCCGAGCAACCTGCGCTACCCCACCACCTGGCACTCGCGCACCTACGGCCTCTACGCCGCCAACCCCTTTGGCCTCCACGACTTTGACGCCACCAAAAAGACCGACCGGCACGCCGGGCAGCTCATTACTCCCGAAGGCAAGTCCGTCACGTTTGCCTACCGCGTTCTCTTCCACAAAGGCGACACCCGCGCCGCCAAGATCGCCGAGAGCTTCAACGCCTGGGCCACCCCGCCGAAAGTCGAGCTTGCCAAATGAGTGCTGCCAGTAACGAAGACAAGAACCTGAAGTGGTACCAGGGAATCCCTAAGTACTCCTGGATGGTGCTGATTATCGCAGCACTGGGCTGGCTCTTTGATGCGATGGACCAGAATCTTTTTAATATGGTTCGGGCTCCCTCGGTCAAGGCGCTCCTGGAGCTGACAGGGCTTGCAGGAAAAGAGCTGGACGATGCCGCCAAGCTGGTCGGGGCGCAGCTGACGGCGACCTTTCTGGTGGGCTGGGCCTTTGGCGGCTTTATCTTTGGAATGATCGGCGACAAGCTGGGGCGCACCCGGACGATGATGCTGACGATCCTGATCTACGCTGTCTTCACTGGGCTCAATGGCCTGGTGCAGAACCTGCCACAGTACTTTATCTGCCGCTTCATCACCGCCCTCGGGGTTGGGGGAGAGTTTGCCGCTGGTGCTGCTCTCGTCGCCGAGGTCTGGCCCAATCGCTCCCGCCCCATGGCGCTGGGAACCCTGCAAGCTCTCTCCGCTGTGGGTAATATGGGGGCCGCCGTGGTGAACCTGCTCGCCGGTGCCGATTGGCGCGTGGTCTACTTCGTGGGAGCCGCCCCGGCCCTGATGGTGCTCTGGATTCGCTCGTCGGTGAAGGAGCCCGAGGCGTGGCACGAAGCGAAAGAGAAAGCGGCGACGGATGGGGAGATCGGCAATATCGCCTCGCTCTTCAAGGACCCGACTCTGCGTAAGAACACGATTGCCGGAACCCTGATCGCACTGGCGGGTGTAGGCGGCCTCTGGGGCGTCGGCTTCTTCCTCCCCGACCTGATCCGCACGGTGCTCGGCCCCAATGTCGCCGCGCTGGAGGCTGCGGCGGGTAAGAAGCAGCTGGCACAGTGGGTAAGCTATGCCTTTATCTTCCAGAATGTCGGGGCGTTTCTGGGGATGTTCGGCTACGCGGTTCTGAGTGAGAGAGTGGGCCGTAAACCCGCCCTCGCGCTCTTCTTATTGTTGGCATACGGCTCCATCCAGCTTGCCTTCTGGGGAGTCCGGGATCTAAATA
>JAPLCP010000002.1:0-6253 GCA_026392155.1 Armatimonadota bacterium
AGAGGGCTTCATCGAAGCCCCCGACACGCTCAAAATCGGCGGCGCGGACGAGTAGGGCGCAGCCGGAGCAGAAATCTGTCTGGTCAGGGCCAGCGCCTTCGACATGGCGGGCGATGACGAACTCATCTAATGTGATCGCGCCACGCTCAAACCAGATCGCCCCTCCTTCCTCCCACCCGAAGGGCTTGTTATTGGGAGGAAGGGGGCCGGGGGGTAGGAGGGCCAAGATGCGGGGTGAGACGGCGACGACATCCTCGGTGAGGGCGGCGTGGAGCTTCTCCAGCGTATCGGGCGCGAGGGTGGCGTCGTTGTTGAGGAAGAAGATCTCTGTCGCGCCATCGGCGATGGCTTGTTTTGCACCCGCGTTGCAGCCGCCCGCGAAGCCAAGATTGCGCCCGTTGCGGATCACGACATCGGCGGTGAGCGTTTCGAGGGAGCCGTCTGTGGAGCCATTGTCCACGAGGTAGACGCGGTGCGGGAGAGTCGAGGCGGCGAGGCTTTTTAGGCAGCGCTGGGTATCGTCGCCGCCGTTCCAGTTGATTACGATGACCGCTAGCACAGACCCAGCGCCTCCAAGCGAGAGCGCATTATAGTGGCGGTGTGGGCGACACTGTGCTGCTCTATGCTTTTCCGTGCCTTCTCCCCAAGGGCCTGTGCCGCCTCATGAAAGTCGTAGACAAAGCGGATACGACGGGCGGCGTGCTCAATGTCCGGCTCGGCCCAGAGCTGGCCCGCTTCATAGGGATAGAGTGTCTTTTCCAAAGGCTTGAGGGTGAAGTCCACGGGCAGGCTATTGTCGGCGCTCAGGAACTCCGTATTACCCGACCAGTTGGTGGCGATCACGGGCTTGCCTAGTGCCAGCGCCTCTAAAAGATGCAGGCCAAAGCCCTCGGCGCGGTGGAGCGAGACAAAGGCATCACAGAGGGAGAGCAGGCTGGCTTGCTCGGGGGGGGTGAGCGTGCGGTCAATAAACGTGATCGGGAGACCCGATGCGGCGCGGCGGAGCGCCTCGGCCTGTGCAGGGTGATTCTCGGCGTGCAGGGTTTTAATGGCGAGATGCCCACGCTCGCCATCGGCGAAGGCTTGAGCAAAGGCGCGAATCGCCCCCTCGGGGTTTTTACGGTAGACATTGCTATCGTAGTCAAAGGCGGTTAAGAAGAGCGTGGAATCATTGGGGAGGCCAAAGTGAGCGCGGGTAAGCTTAGGATCGGGCCGAGGTGGAGTGAAGGGGTAGGGCAGGAGCTGCACCGGGCAAGGGCACTTGGGCGCGATGGCATCGCGGCAGAACGCACTCGTCACCCAGAGCTCGTGGAACCTTGAGAGGCAGGGGACGAGCCGGTCGGGGAGCTCGGGGGTCTCCCAGAACCACACCCCAATATTGCAGCGCCCTGCAAAGTAGCCCTCGCCGTGCTGCTCTGCTAGCGCCTCGACCGAGTCCGTGTTGAGTGTCACCAAATTAACGGCGTAGGGGTTCGGGTGGTTGAGCGCGACCGGGAGCCCTGTCGCTTTTGCCGCCTCAAGAAACGCCGCTGAGGCCGCCGCCACTCCGCGGACACCACCCTCGAAGTGCCCGCTCACGTTCCAGCCAAGAGGAAGCTTTGTCTGGGCTGGATCGCGCAGAAAGCCTCTGCGTTTCCAGACAGAGGCGATACGGTAGAGCATCTGTTTCATGACCATTTCGCTCTCCGTCTAGAGGCGAGGAGTTGAAAATTCCTCGCTGAAGGTGCTCCGCACCGAACGTCCTGTCGGACGAAACCCATTTGGCATCCCGCCCGTGAGGGCGTTCGGCAGCTTGCTGCCTCAAGCGAGGAATTTTCAACTCCTCGATGCAACGGTTTCACCCGAGAGCGCTCCGTAGGCGCTCCCAGAGCTGCTCGCTTGCGTTGCCACGCTCTGCCACGGCACGGGCGGCGGCATCGGCGGCGAGCTTCTGGAGGGTCTCCGGTTGCGCCAGGACATCGTCCACGAACGCGGCGTACTGACGAGCGCAGGTATCGGGTGCGCAGGTTCGCGCGATCCACTCCTGCGCCGCCGTGCCCATGGCGTGGCGCTTGGAGGCATCGTTTGCGAGTGAAGAGAGTGCGGCAACCAGCTCGCCTACCTCATCGCCTTGTGTCGGAGGGCAGATTCTAAGCGCGACATCCTCGGGAAGCTCGCCGAAGCTACCGATCTCGGTGACGATAAGAGGTGTACCATGCGCAAGGAGGCGTAGGACGGAGCCTGAGGTCTCGCCGCCAAACGGGTAGCGTAGCACCATGCCAATATCAGCAGCACGGAGATAGTCTTCGAGCGTTTCGAGCGGGACATAGCCCGTGACACGCACCGATTTTTCCAAGCCACGCTTCTGAATCTCGGAGTCGAGCGAGCCCCCCGGAAAGAACTCAGCAGAGCCCACATAAACGAGATAGCTCTGTGGGTGCTGAGCATGGAGCCGGGCGAACGCCTCTAAAAGTGGCACGCTGCGCTTGGTCTCTGCCAAAAAACCCGGTGCGACAATCAAGAGCGCGTCTTCGGGGACATCTAGCCTGGCACGTAAGCCGTGTGGGGGGCGCTGCTCGGGCAGGGCCATCTGATGGGGAATCACCGTAACCGGGCAGAGGTCGCCGTGCTCGCGCTGGGCTTGGTTTTTCGCCCACTCGCTATGGACAATCACACCCAGAGAGCGGGTAAAGATGCGCCGGTTCACAAAGACTCCGTGCTCTCCCAGCTCACCTAGCTGCCACGCACCACGGGTGAGCTTTGCTTGCACCTCGCTAGCAAGCGCTGCGCCGCCGTGGTGGCGCAGCTCGTCGGCGAAGCGCACGCCCCACTCAGGCCGGTTTTGGCTGATGAAGTGTAGCATTGAGCCGAGGCCATAGTCATGGAGCACGGTAATTCCCGCGATGCGCTTGAGCTCGGCGTACATCGGCCCGTGCACCTCGGAGTTGCCCAGCTGGCGGACAATCAGGTGGTGGCGCTCCAAGGCAGGCGTGCCATCGTGGGGAAAAGACGTCAGGGGGAGATGGCGGTGCAAGTGCGGCAATAGCTCCGCACTGTAGTCCGCGATTCCGGAGCGGCTAGGCGGCAGCGGCGAGACATGGGCAATCGAAGGCAGCGCCAAGCGCGTTGCGGCGACACTGAAGACGGGGGGATTTTCCGAGGTAGCAAGCAGAACCTCGGCCACGCGCCGCGCCGATGTCTCCCAGGACCACCCTGCCGCTCGCATCGGGGCTTCGGCGCGAAGCTTTTTGAGCTGCACAGGGTCGGCGAGCAGGCGCTCCAGACAGTCGGCAATACTCTGTGGGCTCTCGGGATCGTAGCGGTGTGCCGGGTCGGTGACCAGCTCCCGCAGCGACGAGTTATCCGCTGCACAGACCGCTGCACCGCAGCCCAGTGCCTCGATAATCGGGAGTCCAAAGCCTTCGTAGCGCGAGGGAAACGTAAAGAGCGCACAGAGTCCGTAGAGCGCCCGCAGGGTCTCATCGGAGACAAAGTTGGTCAGCACCAGCCGCTCCACGATCCCCTCTTTTCGGGCAACTTCTGTAAGCTCGGTAATCACTTCGGGCCGGAGCCTGCAAGCGATCACCAGCTTGAGGGCGTTTTTTCGGGTCGCCGAGAGCCGCGCAAAGCCCCGAATGAGGCCATCCATGTTCTTGCGCCACTCATCGCCGCCCGTGTAGAGCACAAAGCCCTCGGGCTCTAGCCCAAACTGCGTGTGGAGTGTTTTGCTCCCGTGCGCACGCTCCCCCTCGCTCAGAGGCCGGAAAAACGCCGATGTCCCCGCCGCGATATTGTGCACCGTGGCAGGGGCGCGATTCAGGAGGCGCACGGTGTCTGCACAGGTCGCCTCGGAGATGCCAAAGACTTGGTCGGCAGTGCGGATCGTCGCAATGGCCGCGTCGTAGCTCGCGCGATCTATGGGGTTGGGCAGGTAGCGCTCGGCGAAGATCAGCGGGATCAGGTCGTAGCAGATTGTCGCGACTAGGGTGGGGAGCTTGGAGAAATCAACGGTCACGCCTTCGTCCACGGGGCTTGGCACAAAGACCCAGTCGGCCCGTTGCACCCGCAAAAACGTCTCAAGAACCAGCGTGCTCTCGGGGCTGTTCTTGGCAAAATCCCCCGGATCAAAGAGAGTCACCGACGAGAGAGGCCACTCTGGTGCGGGGAGCTGTGCATCGGCAAAGACAACGACTTCTGCACCCTGCGCCTCAAGCTGTGGGACGAGCGCTAAGAGCAGGTCTTTGGTATAGCGCCCAATTCCCCGGTTTTTGGAGTGGGTCTGGAGTGCCTGAAGGTCAACAAGGACGCGCACGCTCGGCATCCTCCAGCGCCTTGAGGCGCTTCTCTAGCTCCTGCACGCGCCTCTCCGAGAGATCTAAGCGCCGTCGCAGATCAAAGAGCACATCGCAGGCGGCACGGTTGAACTCCACCTGCTCATTGAGCACGGGCTTGGTCACCGCGATCACGGTCTTCTTGAGAATCCGCGCCAGTGGGAACTTGTGGTAGAGGTCGTTGAAGTAGAGCGAGGCGTAGCCGGCCACTTCCTGCCACCTGCGCTCCAGGGGGTCGGCCTGGGGCGGCGTCTCCTCGATCACGGAGGCGGCGTAGACCTCCTCCATGCGCTCGCGCAAGGGATCGTTCATAGGGGCGTCTCCAGGGTGATTAAGGGCAGGCCCATCACCAGCGCCTGCTGCTCGGCAAAGCTTGCTTTTCGTAGCTTGTAGCTGCCGTCCTCCTGAGGCTCACGCCACTCGTCATGGGTGCCGTAAACAAAGCCCTGGATCGCGGTTCGAGCGGGGATGCTCTCGGGGCGCTTCATGTGGCGAACAAAAAACGCATTCGCACCGCCCTCGCTACAACCGACGAAGTCGTAGCCTTTTCGTGCTCCCAATCGCACCAGAGCCTCCAGCGATGCGCCGTAGTAGAGGGCGCTCGGATGAGCTTCGTGCTTGACAAAGCTTGGGTCGTAGGGAACGACAACAGCCGCCTCGGGGCCAAAGCGGAAGTTGTACTCGACAATCACTATATCTGGAGTCACTGCCTCCATCGCCTCCCAGACCCAATAGTCGTTGCCATCAATATCTACCGAGAGCACTCCGATCTCGCCCGTTGCGCCATGCTGGGTAAGCAGATCGTTGATATTCTCTCGGGTGATAAAGGCAGCAGCTGCTGTCAGGGAATTACGCTCATAGGTCAGCTGAGAGCGCAGCGACCCGATATTTCCAGCGCTCCCATCCAGCACCAGCCCCGCCCAGTGCTCCTGCTCCAGCAACCAACGCGTGTTCGCCTCCTGATAATCCTCGACACCAAACTCCACAAAAAAGCGCCGCGAGGGCGCGATATAGCGGAGAAGATGCGCGAGAAAGCCATCCTCACCAAACTGGGAGTAGATGCGCACTGGCTGCGCCTCCCACGCTGTCTTCGCTTCGGTCTGGCGCAGCTCAATCCGCCCAAGCGCCCGTCGGAGCTTATACTGCGTGTCACCGTTTTGCGCAATGGCCGTGTTGAGCCGAGCTAGGGTCTCCCCTGCCGTTGCCTGAATTGCCTCAAGCTCCCCAAGCTGGTGGCCATGGCTACTGGCAAGCTGCATCTGGAGTGCTCCAAGCTGCTCTTGAAGGGCAACCTGCCGCGCCATGAGCTCAGGCAGGCAAGCAAGCTGCGCCTCAATCCGGGCCTGATGCTCGGCGAGCTCTTGTAGGCGCCGAGCGCCTTGTTCCTGATGGTCTACCAGCTCTTGAATCTGCCGCAAGCGATGGCCCAGATAGCTCAGGTACTTCTTCATGCTCTCTCTCCCCAGTGTACCGGAAGAAAAACCAGGCCGTTGGTCACGCGCTCATGGGTCACGGTAAACCGGACGGCATCGTCGAGCTGATCCTCTGGCTGACTCCACCACTCGGGCTGGGTGGAGTCGGGGTAGAGATTGACCTGCACTCTATACTCGCCCATAGGGAGAGCGAGAAACGGGATCGTGAAGTGGAGAGTGCCCTCGCCAGAGATACCAGAAAAAGAGATTTGATGATCGTAGTTACTAGTAGTGAAGAGATGCTGACTTGTTTTTGCATCAAAAATGTCAAAACCAATCGCGGGCTCAGGTAGAGGACGTACAGACTTCCAGGCAATCTCCACGGAGAGATGATCGCCACTCTTAAAATGAGTGCGCGGAACACTTAGGGAGTCACGGAGGGTCACGCTTGTGAGGCGGGCACGGGTCGGGTCGGCCTTGCGCTCACGCTCTGCTACCTGAAGCAGTGCTTCGGCGGCAAGGCGCTCGGCC
>JAPLCP010000002.1:6278-16275 GCA_026392155.1 Armatimonadota bacterium
GCTACCTGAAGCAGTGCTTCGGCGGCAAGGCGCTCGGCCTCCTGAGCCATGAGGCGCTCTTTTTCGGCTTGCTCGGCTTGCTCAGCCTCCAGACGAGTGCGCTCCGCCGCCTGTTGCACTTCGTCTTCCATGCGGCGCTTCTCTGCCTGCTGCACCTCCCACTCCACCGGGTAGAGCCGCGCGAACTCTGCATCTTCACGCTCCCCGATCACGGAGTAGTACTGCTCAATCGCCTCGGCAGTGGGGCCAAAGAACCGGGCTTTTCCATGATCCAGCCAGAGGCACTGCTCACAGAGAAGCTCGATCTGGCCGACCGCATGGCTCACAAAGACCACGGTGCCGCCTTTCTTGACAAAGTCTTTCAGAAAGCGCAGGCATTTATTTTGGAAAAAAGCATCACCCACCGCGAGCACTTCGTCTATGAGAAGCACTTCCGGGTCTAGGTGCGCGACAATGGCAAAGCCGAGGCGCATGTACATCCCCGATGAGTAGCGCTTGACGGGGGTCTCCATAAAGTCGGCGATCCCGGCAAAATCCACGATCTGGTCGTAGCGCTCACGCACTTGCTGGCGGCTGAGCCCTAGAATCGAGCCCGCCAGAAAGACATTCTCGCGTCCCGACAGATCTGGGTGAAATCCTGCCCCGACTTCGATCAGCGCTCCGATGCGCCCGTTCACTGTGAGACTGCCGCTGGTGGGCTTTAAAATACCGGTGAGCAGCTTGAGGAGCGTAGATTTCCCCGAGCCATTGTGCCCGATAATGCCGACAGGCTGGCCAGGCTGCACGGTAAACGACACATCGTCGAGTGCCAGAAACGCGCCTTTGGTCTGCTTTTCTTCACGTCCACGCCGGGCGAAGCGCTCCCGCAGATCGCCTCCCCGTCCTGTCGTTCGCTGGAAGCTCTTGGCAACATTCTCGACAATAATAGAGGGGGTGCTCAAAGCTTGAAGATGCTGCGCAGGAAGAAGAGTCCCTGCACCCCTCCCACAATTTGGTTGATGACTGTGTTGGGATCGGCATGGCGCACCGAGGGGACGTAGACCAGGTCCTGCGGCTTGATCTCCGGGTTGCGCTCCGGCTTGAAGTCCTTGAGGTACTTGCCCCAGTCAAACTCGCCCAGCATTTTGTACTTGCCATCGGGGCCAAGACGTGCGATTTTAATTGCCCCGATACGCGCCTGGCCCGTGGTGATACTGGCATTTGCCATGATGTCCTGGAGATAGGTCTTGCGGTCTTGTGGCAAGGGATACTTACGCGAGCCTCCCAGCTCTCCCCAGACATAGACAAATTCAAGTGAGAGGGGAATCTCCAGTGTGTCTAGGTCTTGCAGGGGGATCTCCGGAATTGTCTCATCGGTGAGGAGGGCATAGAGATCTATTTTCTGCGTCGTCTCGGGAGAGTTGATCTCGCCGGGGATGGTCTTACGCTTGAGAACCACGTGGTGCAGATCACCCGATGCATTGATGACCGAGTAGCCAAACTGGGCGAGTACCGCACGCAGCCCAAAGCGCTCATCTATCTCATGTAGGCCACGGGGACCTTCTCCCTTGATAAAGAGCCGCTTACGAAGTGGCTGGTCCATGGTCAGCGTGTCTCCTTCTAAGAGAAAGACATTCTGTGGGTGGTCGGGATTCTTGAGAATCCCCGTAACATCGAGTGTCAGCGGCGCGGGGCGGGCCGGATTAAGGAGGCGCACCGTGATCCGATCGGGCTGAGGAATGCCTCCCAGAATCGTGAGCAGCTCGGTGACACGCCAGCCGTTTCGTAGGTCGAGATCGCGGCCAAAGGTCGCATTGCCTCGCACATAGATCCGCCGCATCCGAATCCCTGCCAGTGCCACCTGAACTTGCCCCTTGCGCAGGCGTAGCTTTCCCTCTTTTTCAAGCGCTTCCGTGAGCTTCTCTGCCACATCAGCGCAGGTAAGGCCACGCACCGGAATGGGAGTGAGAAGGCGCGGCAGGCGAAGCGCACCATCCACGGGAATCCGTACCGCCCGGTTGAGATAGGTGTGGCGATCTACCTCGATCTGAAGCACATCGTCCGTATCAAGCTTATAGTCTGTGGGCACATTGAGCGGAGCGGTGGTTGTGGGGCCACTCACGGGAACGGGCGGTGGGAGCTCCTGCCCTTGTGGAGCGAGCAAGAGATAGGCAGCAAGAAAGGGGGTCATGGTTTTGCCTCCATTTTTAGATCCATCGCAGGGAGAGCGGGAAGCTCTTCCGCAGCAACCACACCGTGGAAGTGTGGGGTGTAGCCATTGGTCAGAAGCCGTCGGGCGCGGGTAACACTCTCTTCAACGGGAGTGTCTGGGGAGGCGACGAGCACGAGGCCACCCGCAATTTTCTCCAGAGGCCCCACCGTGCGCACGTTCCAGACCGCAGGACCGGAGAGTAGAATGAGGTCATTGCCCGCCGCCGCAAGACTTGCCAGAAGCGCCGGTAGTCTCCCAATGGACTGATTATCCACCTCCTCAACGGCCACGCGCACCCCGTCTTGGCCGAGGATATTGGCAAGCTGCACGGCCAGAGTGGCAGCCCGATCATCAGAGCGGACACCGAGGAGCAGCCGAACCGGCACCGGCTCTCCCGACTCGCGGTGTGCCAGCCAGTAGCCAATCTCCCGCAGGCGATCTTCATCGCGTGCGCTGAGATGATCCGAGTTGCCTATTGGGGCCGTCCCCAAGAGAGGAACTCCTCCGACCATCGGGAGCGCAGGCAGAGGCTCCTCAAAACGAAAGACCTCAGGCTGCGGCTTATGGGAGAAATACTCCGCCAAAAGTGCCAGCCCAATTCCCAGAAATAACCCTAGAAACACGGAGAGGATCGTGTTGAGGAGCGGCTTGGGGGAGAGCGGGGAGTCAGGTTTGCGCCCCCAGTCCAGCACACGGACATAGGGCTGCCCCGTCGCCTCTTTGATCGTCGCGGCAATCAGCCCACTCTGTGCCGTTTTGTCGGCTTCCGCAGCCGCCTCAAAGGAAGTGCGCAAGGTAAGAAACTGGAACTGCTTGTCGGAGAGCTGGCTCTGCTCTTTCTCTAGATCCGCTAGAAGTCCCTCCGTCTCAGCGATGGTCTTACGGAGCGAGGCGAGACTGGTGCGAAGCTGAAAAATGCTACTCTGTGTCCCCGTGAAATCAGGGTTGCGCCCTACGCTCTTGCTACCTTGCGAGAAAGCTGCCTTTCTCGCCTCCTGAATGGCTTTTTCCTTGGCGTCAATCTCCTCGTCAAGAGTCTGCACTTCGGGGCTATCTTCTTGATAGTCCAATAGCTTGACCTTTCGTTGAGCTTTGAGGGCAGTGATCTCCGCCTGATAGCCATCAATCACAGGGTTTTTGGTGAGAGTGTAGCCATTGATAACCTCTTTAGGAAGGCTCTTTAGCTGGCTCTCCAGTGAGCTAAGCTGTGTGACAAGCCCCGCTTCTTGCTTTCGTCCCTCTTCCAGGTCGCGGCGCACCCCAATCGTTCTCTCTGCGCGTCCTTTAAAGTAGGCCGATGGCTCCGAGACAGGCATGCCTTTGTTGAAGCGCTCCAGAGCGCGTTCGGTGCGGTTTTTCTCCTGACGGGCCAGTACTGCTGCGGTGCGAAGCCGATCCCGATCCAGCACAATACGGTTCTTGGCATCAGTACGAGCCAGCTCGATATAGAGAACAGCAGCCGTGTTGGCGATTCGCTGCGCCTGTGCAGACGTGGTGCCGCGGCCATTGAAGATCAGTACCTGTCCCCCGCGTCCTCCGGAGAGCTGCAAGCGAAACTGAATCTCATCAAGGCCCATGTCGCCCAGACCCGCTTGAACCCGGAGCGAGCTGCAAGCGAAACTGAATCTCATCAAGGCCCATGTCGCCCAGACCCGCTTGAACCCGGAGCTTTTTATAGAACTCCTGGGTCTCGATCTTCTCCATCTCGGTATCGAGCGAGGCATTTCCGCTACTATTTCCCCCGGCAACGAGTCCCAAAAGGCTTCCGAGTCCTCCCACAGGCCCGCTTCCACTACCCGACTCCAGCAACACCCGTGAGCGACTCTCATAGATTGGCGTGATGCGCTTGGTGAGCCAGTAGGTCGCCGTAACTGTCAGCAAGAACACCGAAAGGGCCAGGAGCCAGCGCCGGGCAACAAGGCGCACCAGCTCGCGCAGGGTGATAGGGGGCGGAAGTACTCTCTCGTCCATAGTTCTTGATTCAATCTATCGGGTAGTAAGCGGCGGCTTGACCGGGAGTCTCCCAGACCTCAATTTTATGCACGTGCGCCCCGCTCAGGTCGCACTTTCCGAGCTCCTGGGCGATCCAGTAAGCGATATTCTCCGTGGTCGGAGCCTGCGCCGCGAAGGCAGGCAGCTCATTGAGAGAGTGGTGATCCAGCTCCTCCAAGATTCCCAGGAGCGCTTTCTTGAGTACCCCAAAGTCTACCAACATCCCACTTGCCTCTAGCCGCTCGCCACGGACATAGGCCCGGACAATAAAGTTATGCCCATGCAACCGGGAGCAAGGCCCCGGATAGTTTGGCAGAAAATGTGCGGCAGAAAAATGCCTCTCAACAACCAGCTCATACATGGCAACCCATTATTATATCCTGCCTGTGGCCACCTTTCCGGATTTGGTTTGTTTTTGGTAGTATGCGGCCATGCAAACACAAATTCAAGAACACCCCGCCTTTGTCGTGGTGGGGGTTCGTCATCAAGGCGGCATGCAAAACGGCGAGCTTCCCGCCCTGTGGGAGCGCTACGCCCAAGATCTCAATGCTCTTGCCTCCACCACACCCGGTGTCTTTCCACTACGCGGTCTTTGACTGTACACTTGCGACGCTGAGTGAGACGATCATGGCAGCCTACAGCACTTGGCTCCCTGGCTCTGATCAGCCGCGCGGCGCTGGCCCTGAGTTTGAGCGCTACGATGAAAAATTCGATCTCCCCGAAAAGCCCCTGACGTTCTGGCTACCGATTCATGCAGGAACCTAGAGTCCCTGTCGCGAAATAGTCCGGCATGAAGCGACGAACATTACTTTCTCTGGTGCCGCTGGCGGCACTGGCACTGATGACCGGCTGTAAGCCCGACGAGTCTAAGCCGACAGACGCCGGAGCACCCGCTCCGGCAGGGGCACCTAAACCTGCAGGTGGTGATGGAAAGAAGATCAAGGTGGTCTTTATTCCCAAGAACGTGGGAAACCCGTACTTCGATGCGATTGCCAAAGGGATGAAAGAGGTCTGTGAGAAAGAGGGCGCGGAGTTCTCGATGACCGGCCCTGCCCAAGCGGAGGCGACGAATCAGATCAGCTACATCAAGGACGAAGTCCAGCGTGGGGCCAATGTGATCTGTATCGCGGCTAACTCGGTAGATGCGCTCAATGGGACTCTGGATGAGGTGCGGGCTAAGGGTGTAAAAGTGGTGACGGTAGATGCTGATCTTACGGGCAACGAGACGCACCGCGATGTGGGAATCTTCGCCACGGACTTCTCCAAGTTCGGCGGGACGATCTTAGAGACAATGGGCAAGGGGATCAACTACGAAGGCGAGGTGGCGATTCTCTCTGCGACCAGCGACTCGCCCAACCAGAAGCTCTGGGTGGAGCAGATGAACGCGGCATGGAAAGATCCCAAGTACGCCAAGATGCCGCTGGTCGCCACGGTCTTCGGTGACGATAAGCCCGAGAAGAGCGCCACGGAGATGGAGGGCTTGCTCACCAAGTACCCTAATCTCAAAGGCGTGATCGCTCCCACCACAGTCGGTGTCTCGGCAGCGGCGAAAGTAGCCCAGCAGCGCGGTGTCTATCCCGGTGGTGCCAATGCGAAAAATGGCGGCGTGCGGGTCTTTGGCCTAGGACTCCCCAACCAGATGCGTAGCTTTATCAAAGACGGTGTCACGCCCGAGATCATGCTCTGGAGCCCTGTGGACATGGGAAGCGTCTCCGCTTATGTGTGCTTGGCGCTTGCAAAAGGCGAGGCAAAAGCCGAAAAAGGCACCAAGATCAAAGTGGGCGCGATGGGTGAGCGTGAGATCGGCGAGCTCAATAAAATCATGGTAGCTGATCCCACGATCTTCACCAAAGAAAACGTCGACAAGTTCGACTTCTAGCCCCCCGACCCCCAAAATTGGGGGAGATAAGAGGAATTTCCTAGTATTTCCCCCGCTTGCGGGGGTCAGGGGGCCGTTTTAGCGTGCCAGGCGGCCAGCACAGCGGATTCTTTTTCCGGCGTGAGGGTCGCCTTCCAGGCGTTCTCCTGGGGGCGCTGGCTGTCCCAGACAAGCGTGTCGCGGACGGTCTCCAGTGCCGTGCGGTACTTCAAGCCCGCCAGATGGGCACGCTGGGTGCGAGTCGCGCCGCTCTCTTTAAGATCCAGCATGCCGGGAATCCAGAGAGGAAGCTCTAGCCACGGCTGAACCTCCTGCGCCTGGAGAAACGCTTCGCTCGCGTAGGTCACTTGGGCGTTGGAGCCACTGGCCAAGACACAGGTAGCAAGAAGCTGCCCCAGTCCTACCACGGGCCCATCCGCATTAAAGACCCCTGTGCGCTTCCCCTCCAGCATCTGAATCGTCCACTCCGCCAGATCGCGGACATCAATCCACTGTGTGGGAAGCTCTGGGCTGACGGGGGCGAGCACCTCGCCTCCTTGAGCAATTCGGTGAGGCCAGTAGGTAAACCGATCCGACGGATCGTGCGGCCCGACGATAAGTCCGGGGCGGATAATCAGTGCCTGCCCAGGGAACGCCGCCAGCACTTCCTGCTCACAGAGTGCTTTCAGGCCCCCGTAGGTCGCCCCCGTCAGCTCTTCTGTCGTGGGATCCTCCAAGATCGCAACGGGCGAGTCTTCATCGGTTCCGGCTCCTGGCCAGTGAGCGTAGACTGAGACGGTGGAGATAAAGCAGTAGCAGCCTGCACGGCCTGAGAGCTTCTGCGCACTCTTCTGAACGACTTTAGGAAGATAGCCACAGGTATCAATCACCGCATCAAATGTGTGCCCTTCAAGCTGTGCTAGAGCGTCATCGTCTTTTCGGTCGCCAAAGACATGGACAACATCGGGGAAGAGCTCCGGGTTGGTTTTACCGCGATGAAAGAGCGTCAGTGAGTGCCCCCGTTTCTGTGCCGCCTCGACCAAGTGCCGTCCCAGAAAGAGTGTCCCGCCAAGAATCAGTATATTCATGATTTACCCAAAAACAAAAACCCCGGCGCTCTGTAGCTATCAGACTACGAAGCGCCGGGGCTGAGAGAGAGACTACTTCTTGCTGGTAATCAACAGCTTGCCGGTAGCGGGATCGAAGTCCACGTTCACGTCAAGCGCCTTGCCCACGAAGCTCAGCGGCACGATGGTGCGGCCCCGGTCAATAAACGAGGAGCGATCCATCTTCACGCTCTCACCATTGACGGTCGCGGTGGGAGCGCCCACCTTGATGACCACTTCACGATCGGCGTTTACGGCGCGAACCGTGTGGGCTTCGGGTGCCCAGGTGACTTGACCACCGGTGTGCTCGAAGATCTGACGGAACGGTGCGAGTGGGATGCCTGCCTCAATGCGGGGCTCAACATCAAAGTTGATCGTGGCGCCATCAAAGGCCACCATGAGCTTCTTGCTGAACTCATTGGACATTGCGCTGGACAGAACCGGCTTCATTGTCCGTGCGGGACGGGGAGCAGGCTTGGCGCTATTGTGAGGCAGCATCAGCGTGGTGGTTCGGACAGCTTGCGCGGCCACAGAGCTTGCCTTGCGGGCAGCGGCACCGGGCGCAACCGCCGTTGGTCGTCCTAAGACGACTTCCGTGGCAACCATCTGCGGTGCATGAAGCCCTTGTGCAATCGGCATTGCCAGCTTCGTTTCCGTAGCCGCAGGTGTCTTGGAGACGCGGCTTGAGGTAGTGGCAATCGAAGCCTTCATACCAGGCTCAACGGAGCGCGTACTGGACGTGATACCAGGCAGTGTCAACTGGATCGGCTTCACTCCCGATGCAGCACGTACGCCTGCCGCAAGCGCACCGGGGATGGCGGAGAGCTGTGGAGCATTGCGCTCTGCCGAAGTCTTAGTGACCGAAGTTGCAGAAACGGCAGGTGTCTTGCTTCCCAGGTCCTTAATATCGGTGCTGCGGTCCGTGTTACCACCAGGGTTGTTGACAAAGACTTCCATGCGCTGCGTGGTAGCGGCATTGGAAGACTCCAAGTAGCCTGTCGCCTCAATCACGTGCTTGCCATTGGTGACGGTGGTTGTGTCAAAGAGGAAGGAGTACGGCGGGTAGTTCTTGAGGATCTTGAACTGCTTGTCTACGTAGAACGAGACATAGGGGTTCTGGTTCGCGGGAGCGCTGACATCCATCTTGACTTCTACCGTGCCCATCAGCTGCTTGGAAGGCATGGCGCGGAACGCCATCTGAGGAGCACCCGCGGGGCCAACACTCGCAGGAGCAACATTTTCGCTGCCTAGGGTGCCCGCTTTACCTTGGGCAACCACCTGGACATCGGCGGTCGAAACCGCCCCGACCCGGTTGAGAACGCGAACCTGGAAGGTGTGCGTCCCTTCCGCGAGAGTAGAGCCATCTACCTCAAAGGTCAGGACGTTACCAAGGCTAGGCACATCGAGCGTGCGCCCTGCCCACTGCGTCCCATCCACGTAGAGCTCCACGCGGGTGATGGGAGCTGCAGAGCGGCTCTTGAACGAAAAGTCTAGCTTGAAAGAGCCTGCGCCGATAATCTCACCGTTGAGCGGAGTCAGGACACGCAGGTCTGCTGCGATGCCACGGGACACAGGGGTCTGTGCCTGAGCTTGATTCTGAGCCACCATCAAAAGTGAAAGGGCTGTGGGAACGCCGAGCGCTGCCACGCCGCCGAGCCGTCGGATTGCCATAGGTTTTTCCTCGTATATCTCGTCCCCCCGTTTGAGAGGGACAGCAAAACTGTTGGCAGGATAACACAAGGGCTATCCTGCTGTCAAGCCCCTCTTTTTCGGGCTAGACCTTGCCCTTGAAGTACGCAATGGTTGCCCGCAGACCATCTTCCAGGCTGACTTTGGGCTCCCATCCAAGAATCTCACGCGCCTTCGTATTATCCGGACGGCGCTGCTTGGGATCGTCGGCGGTTTTTAGCTCTTCATAGACAATCTCACTTGCCGATTCGGTGAGGCGCTTGATCTCCTGGGCGAACTCTAACATCGTTCTTTCTGTTGGATTACCAAGATTGATTGGCCCAGAGACTTCTTTCGGTGCCTGAGAGAGCTTGTAGATACCATCCACTAGGTCTGCGACATAACAGAAGCTGCGGGTCTGTGTACCCGTGCCGTAGACAGTAATATTGTCGCCACGCAAGGCCTGGCCGATAAAATTTGGCACCACTCGGCCATCATCGAGCCGCATCCGTGGCCCATAGGTATTAAAAATGCGGAAAATCTTGGTATCGACATCCTTAAAGCGCCGATAGGCCATGATCAAAGCCTCGGAGAAGCGCTTAGACTCATCGTAAACACCACGAATTCCGATGGGGTTAACATTGCCCCAGTACTCTTCGGGCTGGGGATGGACTAAAGGATCGCCGTAAACCTCGCTGGTGGAGGCCATTAAAAAGACCGCCTTTTTTGCCAGAGCGAGCTTCAGCGACTGGTGGGTACCTTCCGAATTTACCATCATGATCTCAATGGCCTTTGTGGTAAAGTCCACAGGCGAGGCGGGCGAGGCCATGTGAAAGACAAAGTCCACACCACCGTCGATCTCATAGGACTGACAGACATCTTGCTCGATCAGCGAAAACTTGGGATTGTCTTTTAGGTGGGCGACATTGTCGGGCGAGCCGGTGAGAAAGCTATCGAGAGCGATGACCTCGTGGCCCTCGGCCAGCAGACGGTCACACAGGTGCGAGGGCAGGAATCCTGCGCCTCCGGTAACAATAGATCGGGGCATGGTGCTATTATACCAACTCCAGTCATGGGTTGAGCGGTTGCAAAATTCCTGCCTTGCAGAGCGTGTAGTGAAGCATCTTCACTCGAATCGTACTCCAGAGCCCCGTTAAGGAACGAGAGAAGACTAGATCCACA
>JAPLCP010000134.1 GCA_026392155.1 Armatimonadota bacterium
CACCGGCTCCGTCACTGTCTTTGACAGTACCAACCATGACTTCTTACGCAACCTACCCGCACAGATGCAAGCCGATAGCTCTGCCATCTTCATTTGGATCGCCGATGCAGCATCTGAGCCACTTTTGGCGGCACTCCATGACTTTGGCGGAATGCTACTAAGAACATCACTTCCGAAGAGCAAGGTCGCTCTGTTAAAAGAAACACTCGCAGCACCATAACTTCCGAAAAGACAAATGCCAGACGAACTCTGGTACAGCCTCTGTCAGCTCATCGAGGTCTTGCCCCTAGTGATAATGTTTCTTCTCTTCCTCGGAAGGGTAAATCCCCTCGTACTCGGACACATCGTACTCCTGCCCACACCGCTCGCACTTGATGCACCGGTATCCCTCTTGCAGTGGCTTCTTGGGCGCTGGAGATGGTGATGGGGCAGAGGCCGCACGCTCCCAGCATCGGCCCGTGGTAGCTCCCCAGGGCCGGGCGGCGATCAGACTCCCCAGCCCCATAGAGGCCGCGACACCTAGCAGAGTTAAAGTGATTTTCTTTGGTCGGTTCATGGTTTCTCTGTCCTCTTGGCGGACTGGCTACAGGTATCGTCGTAGATGCCTGCTTTATCGTAACAGTCTTTCATGAGAAAACGGTCAAGTAAACAAAGGGCCAGAAGCCCCGTCGCCAACCCTCCAATGCCACCGACGATGCATCGAAAGACATTGTAGGCTATATGTTTGGGCGCTTCATAATTTCCCACGACTTCATTATCGGAGGGAAGCCGAGGGCTGTCAAGCAAAACGCGAAGAGGAAACTCAGAAAAACAAAAGCCTCCGCAGGATACGGAGGCTGATAGCCCGTATGGGATTCGAACCCATGATCTCCTGGCTGAGAACCAGGCATCCTGGACCCCTAGACGAACGGGCCACAAGTGTTTTGGGAAAAACACACGGAGATGACGGGGCTCGAACCCGCGACCTCTGCCTTGACAGGGCAGCGCTCTAACCGACTGAGCTACACCTCCACAAAACTACCAAACCGCTATCTTCTCAAATGGGCGAAGAGGGATTTGAACCCCCGACCACCTGTTTGTAAGACAGGCGCTCTACCGCTGAGCTATTCGCCCTCAAGCAGATGCAGGGGAGATTGTAGCATGCAGAGACGGAGTTGTCAAGCTAGATTGCTCACCGCGCGAGTATAATCTTTTTGGGAGGTCGTTTCAATGGAGAGTACTTCGTCTTGGCAACTGCAGCAGGCCAAGCTCCTCACGTAGGCACAGCGGGTCAAGATCCGTGCCCAGGTCGCGCTCCAGAAAAAGAAGCTGGATACCGCGATTGTCTGGCTGGAGTCCTCGAGAAGCCGGCCTCACCTACCTACTTTCTAGCGCCTACGGCACGATGGATCCGCCGCAGTTTGACACGGCGATCTCGCTGCTGGAGCAGGCACAAGCGCTGGGCCACGAGCCAGGCAAGTCAGGCAAGTAAGACGAAAATGCCGTACACTTAGAGCATGTTACGTCTCTCTGTGATTACCGATGAGATTGCGCAGGACCTCTCCCACGCCCTCGCCGTTATGGCGGAGTATGGCCTCAAGGAAGCGGAGCTGCGCAATGTCTACGGCAAGTATATTGTGGATGCCGATGAAGAGCTACTCGTGCGTGTTGAGCAGGATCTAGCGGCAGCAGGCTTTACGGTCCCCTGTATTGATACCCCTCTGTATAAGTGCGCTCTGGGAGGCGCCGAAGAGGCCATGGGGGCTACGCACAATGCCCAGGAGCGCACTCTGGCCGACCAGCTCCCTCTGCTAGAGAAGAGTATCGCGCTGGCCAAGCGCTTCAACGCGCCCTACATCCGTATCTTTGCCTTCTGGAAGCGTGGGCCACTGACCCCGCAGATAGAGGACCAGATCGCCGAGGCACTCGCGCCTGCTTGTAAAGTGGCAGAAGCGGCGGGCGTGACGCTGCTCCTGGAGAACGAGCACGCGTGCTACTTAGGCACCGGGGCAGAGACAGCACGCATGGTGGCGCGGCTAAACTCTCCCGCACTCAAGATGCTCTGGGATCCGGGCAATGCACTCTGCGCGGGCGAGCTGCCTTTCCCCACGGGCTGGGAGGCCGCCAAGCCCTACACCGCGCACATCCACGTCAAAGATGCCAAGCAGCTCGAAGACAACAAGCAGCAGTGGGTGGTGGTAGGCGAGGGAGATATTGACTTCAAGGGCCAGTTCGAGGCTCTTAAAACCAGTGGCTTCTCCGGCGTGATTGCGTTGGAGACACACTACAAGCACCCTGATGGCCCCGAGGCATCGTCGCGGCCCTGCCTGGAAGGAATGATCAAGCTATGTCGTTGATGGGAATGAAGCAGCGGATTCAGAAGTTCGCGATCCCGGTGAGTATCGTGATTGCTGTCAGTATGCTGGCAGGCACCTTCATGAGCATGGGGCGGACTCCCGCAACCTCGCGCGCTCGTCAAGAGGCGCAGGCAGAGGTCAGTGTCGCCAAAGTGGGAACCGTGGATGTTAGCCAGCGCATGCTGGATCGCCTGGTAGATCAGCAGGTGCAGCAGTTTGCCATGTTCGGAATGCCCAAGCCGCCCGCCGAAGCGCTCGATAGCTACCGGCTCCAAGCCATTGAAGGAATCAAGTCCCAGCAGGCCCTTGTCGCGGCGGCCCAGAAAGCCGGGCTCAGTGTCAGCGAGGACGAGCTGAAAAAAGGCATTGATGATGTCTGGGATAAGCAGGGACGAGCCAGTATCGCGCAGCAGCTCAACCTCGATCCTAAAGCAAGTGACAAAGAGATCTCCGCCGAGCTTACCAAGCAGGGAGCCAATGTGAGTGTCGAGAGTCTCAAGCAGCAGCTTATTGTGCCTGATGCGGTTAAGATAAAGCTCTACAACGACAAGCTCACCAAGCTCCAAGCCGATAAAGTGACCCTGCAAACCTACAAAGTGCGCCATATCTTGGTCAAATGGGATGGCAAGACGACCACGGAGGCCGCCGCTAAGACCAAGGCCGAGAAACTTCTCGCCGAGGTCAAGGCAACCCCCACCAAGTTCGCCGCTATCGCCAAGGCCAATAGCGACGATCCCGGCTCAAAAGACAAGGGTGGGCTCTACGAGTGGAAAAAAGAAGAGCTTGCAGGCCTCGTTCCCGAGTTTAAAGCCGCCGTGGAGAAGCTCAAGGCGGGTGAGACCACCCCTGAGCTCGTGCGCCATGCTGATGCCAAGGGGCAGGGCTATAACGGCTTCCATATCATCCATCTGGATGCGATAGATCAGGCTGGCCCCGAAAAGCGTGAGGAGGCCGCCAAGGGTGAGATAACCAAGCTCGTGGATGCAGCGGCACCGGGCATCAAAGTAGATCTTCTTGCTCCTGGTCTCCTGGCCGCGAAGCTGGTTCAGGATGGCTCCAAAGACCCGAAAAAGCCCAACGAGAAGCTCCTGACGCAAGCACTCGCAGAACTGGACAAGATCAAGCCGGAGGACGACACCACAGGATCGGTGCTCCTGCGAAAGGCGACGGTTTTCGAGACTCTCAAGCAGCCGGAGAAAGCTATTGTGGCTCTGGAAGAAGCGGTTAAGAACAACGATAAAGTCGAGACCCGGATTCGCTTGGCGACCCTTCTGGTAGACAAAGCCAACAAGCCCGAAGCGATCAAGCAGCTTGCCTCAGCAGAGAAACTAGCCCTCCCTGAGCCTCAGATCTGGATGCAGCTAAGCCAGCTCTATACCAGAGCAGGCGATAAAGAGGCGGCAACCCGCACGATGCTGAAAAACCAGGAGTACACTCTGCGCCAGCAGCAGCTCATGGCCAAGGAGCAAGCCGCTAAGTCCGGGGGGATCAAGCTCCCTGGCGCTGAGCCTGAGAAAAAGTGAGTGCCGGAGTCCTCTACCTGATCGCTACCCCGATTGGGAACTTAGAGGACATCACGGCCCGCGCTCTTCGGCTCCTGCGTGAGGTGGATGTTATCGCGGCGGAGGACACACGGGTCACCCGCAAGCTTCTCGCGCACTTTGACATCCACACGCCTCTGATCTCCTACCACGCGCACTCATCGGCAGGGCGGCAAGATGCTCTGGTAAGCCGCTTGCTTGCCGGAGAGTCCGTGGCTGTGGTCTCCGATGCGGGCACGCCTTGCATCTCGGATCCGGGCGCAGAGCTGGTGGCAGAAGTAGCCGCCGCCGGAGTTCGCATTGACCCGATCCCCGGAGCCAGCGCGCCCCTCTGCGCTTTGATTGCCTCGGGGCTGCCCACGGGGCGCTTTGTCTTCGAGGGTTTTCTCCCGCGCACCAAGCCCGACTTCCGCGAGCGCGTGCGCCAGCTTGCCAAAGAAGAGCGCACGACGGTGCTCTTTGAAGCCCCGCCCCGCCTGATCGAGACGCTCAAAGCGCTGGCGAGTGCGTGCGGCGACGACCGCCCCGCCTCCGTGGGGCGCGAGCTGACTAAGAAGTTCGAGGAGCACGTCCGCGGCTCTCTCGCCGAGGTTATCGCACACTTTCAAGAGACACCCCCGCGTGGTGAGTGCGTGATCGTGGTGGGAGGTGCATCGCCCCAGCCTGAGGAAGCACCCAACCCAGACGCTCTGCTCCTCAAGGCCCTCGCCGATGGCAGCTCCCCCAAAGACGCCGCCCGAAGTGTCTCTGTCGCTACCGGGCTTGCCAAGAACGCCCTCTACCAGCGCGTGCTGGAGCTACGGGATCAAGACCCCACGTAGATCGGGTTGGTAAAGGCCCACGGCCGCGCCCCGACAAAAAGCGGCCCACGCTGTGCCCCGACGAGGTAGGCTTCGATCCGATAGGCACCGGGCTTGTCGGCGACATAGCTCAGGCTCCCTTTGCCCGCCGCCACAATGCCCTCTCCGGCCCTGTAGAGCCGCAGAAGCGCCGTCTCCGGCCCCGTCGCGATCAACATCGAGCCTAGCGGGGCATCGTCGCCCATGATGGCCCTCCTCCCCCCTGCCCCCCGGGTACCCTCTGGGTGCCAATCCTGGGAGGCAGGATTGGGAGAGGGGGAGAGAGTTGCGGAGAAGTCGAGGGCTATTTCCCCGAGGCAGTCGTAGGCGAAGTAGCAGTGCCCGGCGCGGAGGGCCTGGTGAACCGCCAAGATTTCCCCCCTCCTTCCCTCTCCTCCCAGGATTGGCACCCAGAGGGTACCCGGGGGCTGGGGGAGGAGGGCATGGGTGGTCACGGCTCGAAACGAGTTTTCGTAGCTGGGGAGGGGGTGCTTCTTCTTGCCGATCTTCATGAGCGCGTGGGCATCGAGTGCGCCGAGCCCAATCTGCTTCTTGCCCTGCGCCAGTAAGCGATCCCAGCTCGCCAGCGAGGCGTCGGGGCGGGTGCAGATCGCCCTGAGCACGGCCAGCTCGCCTTTGAGCTTCCAGAGCGGCAGGAGCCAGGCCAGCGAGAGCAGGTTGATGTGCTCGCGCGCCACGGTCGAGAGGTTCAGCGCCTCTAACCCCTCACAGCCCGTGGCGTCCCAGGCGTCCCAGGGGTGCTTCATGTCATCGGGGAGGGAGACCAGCGGGAGTCCCCCGGCGGCCAGAATCGCGTCTATGGCGACTTGTGGGTCTTGCCCCGGCGCGAACTCGAAGTCACCCGGTAGGTCCAGCGCGAGAAGAAATGCGCCGCCTTTTACGGTAATCTCGTCGCCCACAATCAGAAACGGAGTCTGCCCCGCGTAGCGCTCCTCCAAGCCATCGGCCTTGGGGCGCATGGTGTTGTGGTCGGTGAGGAGCACGAAGTCCACACCCGCTGCCTTGGCAGCCTCCATCACTTCTTCGATGGTGCCCGCGCCATCGGAGTAGGTGCAGGTGTGGACATGGAGGGCGCCGCGAAGGCAACCTCCCCCCGCCGCTGAGACGGCGACCCCCTCCGGCTTCGCGAAGGGGGTTAGGGGTTGCCATAAGAAACGCCCGGCGAGCGCGTCCCAGAACCCACGTGCGCCCAACACGGTGGTGGCGATTCGGAGCTTAGTGCGAAGCGATGAGGCCATAAAAAACAAATTCCCACCCCCTTTTTGGTTCCCCCGTTGGACGGGGGCTAGGGGGTGGGCAATGGGGGAGGAGGGCTAGAACGTCACCGTCTGGCCGGTCTCGCTAGACTTGTAGATCGCCTCCAGAACCTCAGAAACGACGCAGGCTTGCTCGGGGGTGACGATCAGCTTGCCGTTGCCGCGAACCGCCTCGATCCAGACACGAGCCTCGACATCCTCGGCCTTCGATGAGGCACCGTCGTAGAATGCGACCCCACCTGCATCGGTCTGAACCTTGGTGTCGTAGAGGCGCGAGTGGTGCTCGCCGTTGATCCAGAGGCCGCCGTTCATGTCCGAGCCCGCCTCGGTGCCAAAGAGCGTACACTTGGCCTCGCCTGCCTCGCGGACATTGAGCGCCCAGCTGGACTCTAGGTAGATGGTCGCGCCGTTCTTGAGCTTGATAAAGCCAAAGGCGCTGTCCTCAACCGTGTACTCCTTCGGGTTCCACGGGCCCCAGGCATTGGCGGCGTTCTCGCGGTCGGCCAGCTTGCGGAAGACCGAGCCGGTCACCGATGCCACTTCATAGTTGCCCATCAGCCAGAGCGTGAGGTCGAGTGCGTGGGTGCCGATGTCGATCAGCGGTCCGCCGCCCTGCTTCTCTTCGTCCAAAAAGACACCCCAGGTCGGGACGGCGCGGCGACGAACCGCGTGGGCCTTGGCCATGTAGATCTCGCCCAGCTCACCGGCATCGATGCGCTGCTTGAGGGCCTGGCTGTCGGCGCGGTAGCGGGACTGGTAGCCAATGGTGAGCAGCTTGCCGCTCTTCTTGGCCGCTGCGACCATCGCGCGGGCACCATCGGCGGTCTTGGCCATGGGCTTCTCGCACATCACGTTAAGACCGGACTCTAGCGCCGCGATTGCGATCTCATGGTGCGAGCTATTGGGCGTGCAGACATGCACAGCATCCAGGCCACCCGCATTGATCAGCTCGGTGTAGTCTGTGTAGGTCTTAGCACCCGCTGTACCGTACTCTTGGGCAGCTTTCTCCGCCTTCTCACCCACAATGTCGCAGAACGCGACCATCTCGACACCTGGCACCGTCTTGAGGCTAGGCATGTGCTTGCCATTGGCAATTCCGCCGCAGCCGATAATTCCAACTTTGGTAGTGGACATAGATTCTCCCCGAATTTTTTTGATGTTTCCACGCGACGACAACGCCGCGCACGTTATCGCCTATGGTACCCAGAAAAAATTCGCTTGGCTACCCCGTAAAACTAACTCTCCCAGACTCTGGTAAACAGCAAGCGCCGAGGAGAACTCCCCGGCGCTTGAGATATCGCCTACCGGGTTTTCAGCCGCAGGATGCTCACGGAGTAGGCGGGCGCGGGATAGGTAAAGCTTGCCGAGACGCCACTAAGCGGCTTGGTGACCGGGACAATCTTAGTGGGCTGGGCGAAGGAGTTCTCCTCGTTGGGGCCACTGCCTGTCAGCACCGTCGCGGTTCCCTGGCCGGTGAGCTTGCCGACATTTTTCAGCGTGATCGCGGCCACTCGGTCGCTCTTGCCACCATTGACGAGCTTGACGAGAATATCGCCGGTCTTCTCGTCGCGGGTGCTCACGGCGTGGACATGGGACGGCGGCGGTGGGAGCGTGACATCGTGCAGGAGCTTGCCATCTAAATAACACTTGATGCGTGGGCCAACGCACTCGATCTTCACATCGTACCAGCGGCCCGTCTCGATCTTGCCCTGCACTTGGGGACGCAGAAGAGAGCTTTTCCCACCGCCCACCGAGCGCTCGATCTCGTGGCGGGTGTTGCCCCAGCCGCCCAGGTTCCACCAGAGAAAGTCTCCGGCGCTGCGGTTGTAGAACATCACCAGAAAGCCCTCGTCGCCGCCGTTTTTCTTGGCCTTGAGCGTGAGCGTGTAGTTGCTCGCGTTCGGGTCGCCGCCCGTGGCGCGGAAGTCCTCGCCTTTTGCGTTGGTCTGGCGCAGGCCACCGTCGTCGGTTTTTACCCAGCTTCCCTTCCCGGGAGTGAGGCTGACGGGCGTGCCATCCACCGCAATGTCTTTGTACTCCGCATCGGTGAGCCAGGTGCCCACTCCCACGCCGCCCTTGGTTTCTGCAGAGTCTGTCTCGCGGACAGCAGGCTGGGTGAGCGCTGTCGGGAGCACGATATCGCCACGGTTGGTGGAGAAGAGCTGCTGCACCCAGTAGCTTGGGGTGCCAAATGCCTGGCTGGAGTTAAAGACAATCGCATCCGGGTTCCAGGCGCGGTTGTTGGCATTGACAAAGAGCGGGGCGTAGCTGGCCATCACCACCACATCGGAGTTGCGCTCCATGCCGGTGATAAACGCCGCCTCGCCCAGTGCCGCGATAAGATTTCCCTCGCCACAGCCTTGCGTCACAGCGTACTCGCCCACATAGACTTTATGCTTGCTTCTATCGTAGCGATCGTAGCGGTTGGCCTGCTCGAAGAAAAACTGCGGGTTGTTGTAGTAGTGCTCATCCACGATTTCTATAGGCGCAGAGGTTGGTAGTCCTCCCCAGTCGTTAGCAATCGTGCGCACATAGGGATGTTTTGCTTTAATCGCATCAAAGAGCAGCTTGTAGCGCTCGTTGTAGCGCGGGCCGCCGTTCTCATTGCCAATCTCGATCAGCTTTAGCCCGAACGGCTTAGGGTGGCCGTTCTTAGCCCGCTCGCGTCCCCACTTGGTGGTGCGTGGGTCGCCATTGGCGTACTCCAGCGCGTCTAGTGCGTCTTGGATCACGGTATCCATCTGGCTAAGCGGCGTGACATCTTTATGGCTCATGCCGCAGTTGATCACAAAGAGTGGCTCCGCCTTAAGATCGTCGCACCAGAGCAAGTACTCGTGGAAGCCGAGGCCATTGGTAGCCTTGTAGCCCCAGATGCATTGGGTGCCGCCACGCTGATTCACCTCGCCGAGCGATGTTTTCCAGATAAAGCGATCCACGATACGGTCGCCTTCGACATAGCAGCCACCGGGGAAGCGCACAAAGCTGGGCTTCATCCCCGCCACGAAACTTGCCAAGTCTTTGCGTAGCCTCGCCTGGCCATGCGTGTCGGCAGGCATCAGCGACGGGTTCTTGAGTACAGTAGGAAACGCGATGGGTCGCAGCTCCAGGCGAGCATCGGGGCAGGAGGCGCTGGGGGTTAGCGTGGCGCTATTCTTGCCAGCCTTCAAACTCACCTTTGCCAGCACGGCACCACTTGTCGTTACCAGAGCTGCCGCTAGAGGGTTAGTGGCCTCCAAAGAGAGTACCAGCTTCTTGCCACGCTCGACACCAATGCCCCAGTAGCCTTCGGTGCGAACCCCACCCGAGCCCATGATGGTGAGCGCGTCGCCCTCTGCGGTCGCTTTCGCACCACTGAACGCGTCCCAGTACTTTGGGCCCTCGGCAAAATTCCGGTTGCGCAGCTTCTCAGGGTAGAGGCCACCATCGCCGGCGTGGTTGATCTCCTCAAAGAAGATGCCATGAAGAAGGGGGGAGAGACGAGGGCCGGGACGTGCGCCGTCCACGGTAAGGGTCATGTCAGCTTGCATGCTTCTATTATAATCTGATTTTCTAAAGAATGCTTACCATAGAATAAGCCGTTATCTAACGGTAGAATGTCAAGATGGAAACTCCAATAGCTCCCCGGCCTTTCACGCGAGGCGGCTTTCTGACAGCACTGGCGCTCTCGGTGACAAGTGCGCTGGGCATCTTGCAAGGCTGTGGGAGCAGTGGGAGTGCTTCCGATCCAACCCCCTCGCCTACCCCAACCCCCTCTCCGGTTCCAACCGCTACCCCTAGACCCACCGCGACTCCGGTTCCCACCCCGACCCCGACTCCGCGTCCCACGATCAAGCAAGTCTTCCGCTACACAGGAGCCAACCAGAGCTTCGTGGTGCCCACAGGTGTCACGTCTATTACCGTAAAGCTCTGGGGCGCAGGCGGCGGCTATGCAGGTGGTGGCGGGGCTTTTGTCACGGGGAACCTTGCCGTCACACCCAGAGCCACCCTCACGATTATTGTGGGAGGTGGCAATACCAGCAGCGGCGTGAACGGTGGCGGCGGTTTTGGTGGCGGTGGCGCGGGCTACAGTGGTGGCGGCGGACGGTCCGCGATCCGGCTGAGCGCGAACCTTGCTGTAATTACGGATGAAAAAGTGACGGCGGCAGGTGGCGGTGGTGGTCCCAGTGGCGGCGGCGGCGGATTAACATCGGGCACGAGCGGCAGTGTCAATGGGAGTTTTGGTGGTGGCGGCGGTGGCACGCAAACGGCAGGTGGCGTCAATGGCGCAGGCGGCTTCGTGGGTACCTCAGGAAGCCAGTTCAAAGGTGGTGAAGGCTTCAGTGGCGGCGGTGGTGGTGGCTACTGGGGTGGAGGCAGTGGTAGTGGAAGCGGTTTTAATGGTGGTGGCGGTGGCGGCGGGTCATCGCTGACCTCCAATCTCACCTCGTCGAGTGCCAGCGCGGCGGGAGCCTCGGGGAGCCTAGGAAAGGCCAGTGGCGCACTGCCAGGTGGGAGCACTGATGCAGACTACGTTGCTGGCGTGGGCGTCGGTGGGACCAGCAGTACGCTAGGCGGCAACGGCCTAATCGTGATCGCGTACTTGGGGCCATAGCATGACGTCCCAGCAACGCACCGAGCCGCTCGCGGCCTTCACACCCGACTCCCGCATTCTCTTCCAGGGCGACTCCATCACCGATGGCAACCGGGGCCGTAGCGCCGACCCGAACCATATCCTGGGCCACGGCTACGCCTTTCTTATCGCCGCCAAGTACGGTGCGGCTTTTCCCGAGCGCAAGCTGGTCTTTCTGAACCGGGGCATCAGCGGCAAAAAATCACGGCGCGGCTGGCAAAAAAACACGGTGCGGTGCTGGTGCCCTGCCAGCGCATCTTCACCGATGCCTGCAAGCGTGCGAGCGCGGACTACTGGATCTGGGATGGCATCCACCCCACCTACTCCGGCCACCAGCTGCTCGCGGATGCTTGGATAGAGGCGGTACGAAAGGCAAAATGGGGCAAGTGAAGGCAGTTTGTGTGTACTGTGGGTCGTCATCGAAGGCAAAGTCGGTGTATTTCGAGGCGGCCCAAGGCCTGGGAGCGGCGCTGGCGGCGCGCGGCTGGAGCTTGGTCTACGGTGGGGCGAGCTGTGGGCTGATGGGGGCCGTGGCCGATGCGACTCTGGCGGCAGGCGGTAAAGTCATCGGGGTGCTTCCGGATTTTATGGAAGACCGCGAGCTGGCCCACACAGGGATCACCGAGCTGCACATTGTGGGCTCCATGCACGAGCGCAAGGCGAAGATGGCCGAGCTCGCCGATGGCTTTATCGCGCTTCCCGGTGGCTTTGGGACCCTCGACGAGATGTTCGAGGTGCTCACCTGGGCACAGATCGCAATCCATACCAAGCCCTGCGCGTTCTACAATGTCAGCGGTTTCTACGACCCGCTCTTTGCTTTTCTCGATCACATGGCAGGCGAAGGCCTCCTTCGACCACACCACCGCGAGCTGCCCCTCATCCACCCCGAGCTGGAGCCACTTCTCGATCTCATCGCTGCCCACGAAGGCAGAAGCGATGATAAATGGGATCAAGTATAGCCGTTTCCTATCGTTTCGATAAAAACAATCCGTTGGACACGGGGCAAGTGGAGGCCTACAATAGCAGCATGAACACCCCTAAGTCCACCGTCGAGGAGATCCGCGCCCGCGTCGATGCCGATGTCGAGCGTTTTTCGAACCTAGAGACCGGCCCCGTCCGCTGCTCTGGCAGTGTGATTTATTGCAGCATGTCGGTTTTTCCCGTGTGGACATTCTCCATAAAAATGGCCCCTTTGCCGCCTTTGGTGCGGTAAAGTAGAGAGTAGAACCTATGAAACCTTTTACGAAAATTACCGGAGTTGCGGCCCCTATGGACCGCGTGAATGTGGACACCGATCAGATCATCCCCAAGCAGTTCTTAAAGCGCATCGAGCGCACGGGCTTTGGGGAGTTTCTGTTCTTCGACTGGCGCTACGAGGCCGATGGTAAGACCGACAATCCGTCCTTTGAGCTCAACGACCCGAAGCTCTCTGGGGCACAGATCTTAGTGACCGGCAAGAACTTTGGCTGCGGCTCCAGCCGCGAGCACGCGCCGTGGGCGCTAGAGGACTACGGCTTTCGCAGCATTATCGCACCGAGTTACGCCGACATCTTCTACAACAACTGCTTCAAAAATGGCATGCTCCCGATTGTCTTGCCTGAGGAGACAGTCTATGACTTGATGGCACGCTTGCAGAAAAACCTAGGTGCGGAAGTGACCGTGGACTTAGAGACCCACACTATCACCGGCCCCGATGGCTTCACGGCAACTTTCACCGTGGACGACTTTCGCCGTCACTGCCTGCTCAATGGTCTGGATGACATCGGCCTCACACTGCAAAACGAGGCGGACATTACTGCATTTGAGGCCAAGCGAGCGGTCGCCACTTAGATTCGAAGGGCCTGACGCACGGGGCTATCTTCGGGGGCGTTTTGTCGCAGAGCGTCTATTCACTGTGCTTATCTCGTCCCAGCGCACGGTACTTTGTTTACCCCAGAAGGTCATCGCAGCCACGCAAAGAGTATCTCAAAGACAAACTGCCCTAGAAATACCTCCGAAACGAGCGCTGCCTTTGTGCTTGGATCTGCATGAAGTCTTAAACGCCGTTTCGAGTGCTTTGGTTGCGGTCACTACTGCTTTTGAGCAAGCTCTTCGTAGAGGCCGTAGTACTGCTTACCGATCTTTTCCCAGGACTGCTCGGAAGCATGCGCTCGCGCGATAGACTGCATCCGTGCTCGTTGCTCGGGTTGCTGCACCAAAGCTTTAAGTGCTCCTGTCAATGCCTTGATATCATTAGGATCGTCAATAAGAAGGCCTGCACCAGGGGCGATCACTTCCGCTCCCCCCGTGGTGCGTGAGGAGAGAATGGGAATGCCCGAGGCGGCTGCCTCAGAGAGCACTAGGGCGCAGGCTTCGTAGCGTGAGGGGAAGACGAAGAAGTCGCTGGCACGAAAGATAGCGGCGATATCACGGCGAAAGTCGAGAAAGTGCACTCGCTTTGTCAACCCGAGCTGCTCCGCCAGCGCTGGGTAGGGACTGCCCTCCAGCCGCCCCACTACTGCTAGGTGGAAACCTTCGACTTGTGCCATGGCTTTTAGCACCGAGTCAAGATTTTTACGCGGCGTGCGGATATCCCCCGCAAAAACGCCCAAAACAACGTTCTCAGGAAGCTCCAATCCCGTGCGATCTGGCGTCTCCCCCTCAGGTAACGGGTAGAACTCATTCAGATCGGCTCCATTGTTAATCACTCGCAGGCGATCTTCGGGAACGCCAACAAGTGTCTTGAGCTCCTCGCGAACAGTTCCTGAGGCCGCCACTACCACGCGGGCTTGGTGGTAGGCATGGCGCTCCCAGTGGGCATTGCTCTGGGTATAGAGCCACTGGTACGCTCCGTAGAGATTACGGTTGGTGCGCGATGTGTGGAAGGTAGACTGAGCCCAGGCGGCATGAACATACTGCGAAGTATTAATGTCGTGGGGGAGGCTTGTACAGTAACCGTAGTTGTGCAAGATATCCGGCTTTTCTGTCCAACTCTGGATAATACGGTCTGCCCGATGTGCAAAAATGGCGACTTTAGGAAGATTTATCTTATGTGTCCAGGAGGGAAGGGGAACACGGTAGACCTCAATATCGGGGAGCAGATCTTCCGCAATGGCATCAGCGACCACACGAACGCGCGCCCCTTGTTTCAGGGCATACTTGACAATCTCGTAGTTTGCGCGTCCCTGACCATCGCCAGGAAGAATGTTGTGGGTAACGATCCCGATATGCATAACGCCCCATTATACCCAGAGGTATAATTTACTATGCCCCGAAAGACTGCCTTTCTCTACACCGATGATTTTCTCGCCTACGACCTGGGGGGGAAGCACCCGCTTCAGCAGTGTCGGCTTCAGCTTGTGGATCAGAAGCTCGCAAGCTTGGGGTCTTTTGAGGCTATCACACGCCTTGCTCCGACAGCCATTGACGAAGCCCTGTTAGGGCGCGTGCACACGGCGGAGTATCTCGAAGTTGTGCGGCGGGCGAGCAAGCCAAACCATGGGCTAGATCTTCGCCGCTTTGGGCTAGGGCCGGGCGATACGCCTGCGTTTCCGGGGATGTGGGAAGCGTCCAAGCTCTACGCGGGCGGAAGTGTGGACGCGGCAAAGCGGGTGCTCTCGGGGGAGGCGGAGATTGCGTTTAATGTGGCCGGTGGCCTGCACCACGCCCACCCGTGGAAAGCCTACGGCTTCTGCGTCTTCAATGACCTCGCGCTGGCGATCACGACGTTTTTAGAGTCTGGGCTGGAGCGGGTGATGTATGTGGATATCGATGTCCACCACGGTGATGGCGTGCAGGTCTGCCACTGGGACGACCCGAGGGTGCTCACGCTCTCGCTGCATGAGTCCGGGCGCTGGCTCTTTCCAGGCACGGGAGGCGTGGAAGAAACCGGCGGCGAAAAGGCACCAGGAAGCGCGATCAATGTTCCGTATGCCCCCTACAGCGGCGATGAGGTCTGGTGGCACGGCTTTGAGCAGGTCGTCCCGGAGGCGTTTGAGCGCTTTTCTCCGCAAGCCTTAGTGCTCCAGCTCGGGGCCGATGCCCACTTCGCCGACCCACTGGCGCACCTGCAAGTGACCTCGCGCACCTGGATGCGAGCCGTGGCAAAACTCTTCGAGCTGGGCCGTGACATCCCGATCGTGGTGACGGGGGGCGGTGGCTACAATATCGCCACGGTCGAGCGGCTTTGGACTTTAGTTGCTCTTACCTGCGCGGGGCTTCCTTGTCCTGAGAGCCTTCACGACACAGAAGCGCCCACACTCGATGCCGAGCAGCAACGCACTGCACGCGCCTACTTGGATACGCAGCTTGATGCACTCCGGGGAGCGCTAGGGTGGTAGAGCCAACTCTTGAAGAAGAGGCGCTGGCGGCGGAGGCGGCGGCGCGGGATGCCTTTGCGGCGTTTTACAGTGGCCTGACCGGCGGTGAGGATCAGAACGCGCTCCCCCCGGAAGTCACGCTTGCTCTGGCACGCTGGGTAGAGGCCCGCAAGCGCTGGGAGCTGGCCCAGACCGAGACAAAAGTGCCTTCCATGCCGCGTCTTGGCCTCAAGCCGCCTGCCTCGGTGATGCTTCCCTCTTCGTTGCCTGCTCGGGATGCCCTTGCCGCGCTCTTTGCCCCGCAGCTCTGGCAGACCGAGGCATCAGGGCTAGCCATGGTTGCTAAGGTCAGTGACACGGCGCAAGTGCGCGTGGAGTTTGATGAAGTCTTAGGTTTTGGCCCAGAGCAGGCCATCCGACAGATCGCCCGCTCGGGCCCCGCCGCCGCCCAGACCTTTCTGGCGCTGGCGAGCCTCTGGATGGAGCGCCTCGCAGGGCAACCACACGAGACTTATCTCACGCTGGCGGCATCGGACTTACTCCGTTTTCAGGGAAAGAAAGCCACCCCAAAAGGCGGCTACCACCGGGACGATATTATCGCCAAGGGCCGTGATCTCTATCTCCTCAGCCGGATCACCGTACCCCATGCCATGGGAAGCGAGAGCATGGCCCTGGGGCGCTTGCTCTCCCTAGAAGCCCTAGAGGCGGGCCAGAGCGACGAGGGCCAGAGCATTATGCGATTTCGCTACCACCTAGGACAAGAGGCGCATGGCTGGATGCAAGAGAGTGTCGCCCAAGTCGCGCCTCGCCTGCTGTCCTACCACCCCGTTCGACAGAAATACCAGATTCTTTTGGGGTTCTGCCTGGCCTGGCATATCGGCAACCATCCGGAAGAGACCGAGCTCTCTCTGCCACATCTGCTAGAGCTGGCCGCGATTCCGATGCCGGAGAAGCGCCTCTCAGAGTTTCTTACCAGTGTGGAGGACGCGCTGTCGGAGCTGGCCTCTGATGGGATTCTTCCGGGAGTGAAGCTCCTCAAGCCACAAGGCTGGCACGAGCTCCTTGCCTCTCGCCAGACACGTCTCTTGCTCCAGAAAAGCTGGGTACAGATAGAAAAGCCCCGGCCAGAGCTTGCTGGCCGGGGCACACACTAAGCCTGCGGCTTAGTTGCCACCACCACGGCGACCACCGCCTTGCATCAGGGCGGCGCGCTCTTTGGCTGCCTTCTCTAGAACGGCCATCTGTGCAGGGGTCAGGTTCAGATCCGCTGCGTACTGGAGCAGGCCGAACTGCTGCATGATCTTCCAGCCCGGCATCGCTGCCTTAAGCGCGGCTGACTGATCCGGAGTCAGCATGGCCTCGATTGCCTTGCTGTTCTTGGTCTCCTCGTTGCGGAGCTGCTCCTGCTTGGCACGCATCTCTTCCATCATCTGCTGCATCGCTTCACGGTCAAAGCCGCCACCGCCTGCGCCACCCGCACCACCGCCAAAACCGGCAGGACGCATTGCCTTACGGGCAGCATCGAGCTTGTCTTGCATGCCCTTGATCTTGGATGACTGATCTGCCGTCAGCTTCAGTGCTGGGGTCAGGACGGTAACCGGAACCTGAACCACGCTCAGCTCTCCGCCGCCCGGACGGCCAAACTGTCCGCCGCCGAAGCCGCCGCCGAAGCCGCCTCCACCGAAGCCTCCGCCACCCTGGCCACCACCACGTTGAGCAAAGGCAGGCACGCTCATCATCATTAATGCCGCCAGAGTGGCAGCTACTCGCATCGTCTTATGCATGGAAAAAAACCTCCAGCTACCATCTTGCCACTCATTTCTGAAGAAAGGATTAAAGTGAACTTAGTGGCATTAGTGAGAGCTGCCTGCCCTCTGTTTCGAGCAGGATTGCGCCTTGTTGATCCGTCCGAAAGGGCTGGACGTGAGATTGTTGTAGCCGTGTTAGTGTCTCTTGGTGAGGGTGCCCAAAGCGGTTTTTTCGTCCGCAGGAGAGAACTGCCATTTTAGGACTCACCGCGCGTAGAAAACGCGCACTCGTCGAGCCACGGGAGCCGTGGTGGCCGACTTTTAGTACATCGGCGGAGAGATCAAGCCCAGACTTAAGTAAGCTCTCTTCGGCCTCTCCCTCAGCATCGGCGGTGAAGAGGATGCGGGCCTTGCCATAGACGAGCCGCGCGACAATGGCGTTGTTGTTGTCATCGCTGCGCGTGCCGCTGAGGAGGGGCTCGGTAGGGTGGAGGATCTCTAGCCGGACACCGCCTCCCAAGTCAAAGCTCTGGCCGCGCTTGGCCGTGTGAACCGTGATGCCGCGTGCTTTCCAGGCGGCTCGTAGCTGCTCCATAGGCGAGCCTGACACGGCAGATAGCCCGGAGTCGAGTGCCGCACGCACCGCCAGCCGCTCCGTGACGGCCCGAAGCCCCTGGACATGGTCGTCATCGGGGTGGGTGGCGATCAGCAGGTCAATGGTGGAGATTCCTCGGCTCCGCAGAAACGGCACGACAATGCGCGTCCCCGGATCTGTCCCCGCCTCAGGAGCGGATGGATCGCTGGGAATCCCCCCGCCGTCTATCACCACCACTTTCCCCGAGGGGGTCTCGATGACAGCAGAGTCGCCCTGTCCCACATCGAGAAAGGTCACCCGGAGCTTTTTAGGGGCCTGATGGCACCCCGCCAGCAGGCCCAGAGCCGCCAGCGCTAGTGCTTGATCTCGCCGATCCACGGGTTGGTGTAGTTCGTCGGCTTGTTGCCCTTAACGCCTCGGCCTGCGATCTGCACCGCCCCGTTTTGTGCCACCAAGATCGCCTCCGCAAGGTTCTCACAGAGGTTACGGTCCGAGTTGCTGGGGCCACCTGCGATCAACCGATAGACGAGGCGCGGATGGCGCACGGCACGCTTAAGAAGATAGTCGTCGGGCATGGGCTCCGAGTCGGCAGTATGAAGCGTGATCGTGCAGCCATCGCCCTTGGACGACGAGAGGCTAAAGAAGCGCCACGCGGGGCCATCCACGGAGAACTGCGCCCCTGCGAGGCCTGCCTCCGCGTGAATGGTTCCCGCTTCATCCAAGACACCGGGCACAAAACCACGCTCCGATAAAAAATCCGCAAGCTCTGCAGGAGTGAGTGGCTCGGTGGCATGAGTCCAGACATGGGCGATAGCGACGCCTCGGGGAAGTTCAGTCATACAGGCATTATACAGGCACTGGCGTCGCCGTCAGCGTGACGGTGGCGCTGCCCCACTTAAATGAGATCGGTTCCCCAAACGCAACCTGGCGGAACGTGACTGCCAGTTCGTTTTCTTGATCCTGTACACCTGCCTTGGCACTGCCCCAGTTGATGACCACCAGATCGTCGCGTATCGGAATGCTGACAAAGAACGAGACACTTCCCCCGCTATCGATATGGGGAACGACATCCAGTGAGTACGACTTCCCCTCCGACCGCACACTCAGACGTGCCTGCTTGTTGTTCTGAACCTGAACTCTTGCCTGAGAGTCACCGATGTTTAGGCACATCACGACCTCTTTGGTCTTCACATCCAGAAGCCGCAGCAGTGCCACCAGCTCATCCAGCGCTCCCGACTTGGCCTGCACTGTGATCTCTTGCTTCAGATTATCGGGCGAGAGGCTTACCACTCCTCTGGGCAGAAGTGTCCGCACAGGCTCTTTTGGCCGGGGAGATTTGATATTAGGGTTTATGTAGTTGTAGGTGGGATCGGCGAGCAAGGCCACAAAGTCTATGGGGAGGATATATCGGAGCTTCAAAACTCGGGTTTCAAGACGGCGCATGGGATTCATTCTTTCGTTATTTTTTTGGCGGCACTTCGCCACGCTTGCGGATTGAGAGAAACGCGCTGCCTTTGCTGTCGCGCTCCAGGCTCCAGGTCACATTGTAGCTGTCGCAGACCAGATTCAGGGCACTACTAAGGCTAACGCTCTCAAAGCGAAACGAGCGCTTGAGCGTGCTGGTCTCGGGCGAGAGCTCCAGCTGACGGTTTGTAGTGCGCAAAAGCGATTCAAGTGTAGTTCGAATGCTGGCACTTTCGACCTCCAACGAGACCATCTCTTTTAGGTAGGCGGTAGGTGGTGTCTGCACGAGGGGTGTGGCCTCACGAGGAAGCTGCTCCGCGATGGCATGGATGGTGTCGAGGGAGTCTCTCAGGACTTTGATGGGGCTTGGCGTGCTCTTGAGGCGCACAATGCGAATCAGTGTCCTGCCGCCTTGGGCCTCTGCCGTCCACCCGACGCCGAGCGACTGTGTGAGCATGTCCAGCGCGGTAGGAAGCGCTACCCCGTTGGCCTTGATCGTCACTTTCTGCAGCCGTAGCCCAGGGTAGCTCCACTCCGGATCGCGTGCCTGAAGTGCCTGAATGTCCGCGACGAGAAAGCTATTAGACTTCCCCAGAGAGAGCTTGAGGCTCGGGTCGAACTGGTGGTCTACGCGTGCATCCAGCAGCGCCATCAGCGCCCCGACCCCATTGCGATCTATCAGGTTCACATTGACCCGAATCCCCTCCAGTTGCTTGCGCATTGCCTCAGAAACGGAAACGCTCTCCGGGTAAGACTGCGAACTCTCGGTAGGCAAGCCCGCCCAGGCCGATTCATAGAGAAAGGACTCAGGAGCGGGAGTGGTTTTGAGTCGGACAAATCGAACGATTACCTCGCCGTTGTCCTCACGTGCCGTCCAACCGACCTTGGCGGACGCTGCGATTTTGTCCAGAAAATCTAGAAATGTTAGCTCCGCTGGCTCGCATTGAACAGTCCCATGTTGGATTCCCATAGGAATACCAAGTACTACTCGCATACCAAGATTGCTCAGTTGCTCGTTAAGGTTTTTAGGTGTCCTTATCAGCTTTAAGGGATAGAGAGAATCCTCGAACTCTATAAGATGCTCCAGGTTGAGGGTTTTATTGTTATTCAGAACTTGCTGATAACTGACCACACTGGAAATTCGTGGAATATCTTGTCTTACTTCGGGAATAGCGAGATTGTACTTTTTTAGTTTTGCGCGAAGCTCTGCGGGTACGGTGACTTTTTCAGGGTAGACGGTTTGGACACCTGTTTGGGAAGTGGATTCGTCGGCGCTCTGAGCAAGGGCAGCTATCGTAGGGCAACTGAGTAGTGTCGCAAGCAGTATCAGGGTTTTCATGGGGTTTGTAGCTCCTGTCGCAGCTCATCGGGGGTGATGGGGCGGACGGCGATGACGATCATTTCACCCGTCTCTCTCTCGTCTGGAAGAGAAATCTTTGGCTTTTCTTGTATGATCTGTCGTTTTTCTCTCGCGACATGCAATCTTCTGACCACTACCAATGACCTCCGTCGGAAAATGCCTGGTTTTCTTAGTGCGATGTGTGATTTTTTGATAGTGACGTGTGGTTTTTCTCTGTCAATGTCAGATTTTCTTTGTCCGACGTCTGATTTTATAAAGGCAATGTCTGATTTTTTTATCGCGACATCTGATTTTTCTCTGACGACGCTTGTTTTTGAGCTTGCTATCCACCATATCCCCGCCAAAACCAGTGCCATCAGAGGCAAGACAAGTCCTCGTGTTGCTCTTTTTAGTGAACTTGGCACCGCGATAGTGCCCTCGCCCTCTAAATACTCTAAGCCCTTCAAGGGATCGGCAGCGCGGATCAGCTCTGTGAGGCGGCGCTCACGCTTAAAAAAGATCATGAGGAAGCTCCTTACGAAGGCGCTTTCGAGCGGCGAAGAGGCGCGAGAGGACGGTGCCAAGAGGCAGCTCCAGGGTCTCGGCGAGCTCGCGGCAAGAGAATCCTTCCCAGTAGTGCAGGATTAAGGGGGTGCGGAGGGTCTCCGGAAGCGCCTCGATGGCACGCTGCACCTGAGCCGCCGCATCGCGCTGGAGGGTAGTTGCCTCCGGGCCAGAGTCCGGGGAGAGGAGGGCACTATCGAGAAGCGTGGCCTCGCGCTTTTGTTGTCGCCATCGCAAAGCAGCATGTACCGTCAGCTTCGTCAGCCACGCCGGGCCAGACTCTAGCCGACGGAGCCCTGCAAATGCCTGCGCCGCCCGAAGCCCCACTTCTTGTGTCAGATCATCGGCAGCGTCCGCACTCCCCGAGACACGTACTGCCAGCCGCCACAGCCGGGGCCGCTCCGCCTCCCAGAGCCGCGCAAAAACCGCGTCACTGCAAAGCGACGATCCCACGGGCTGACTCAGCATTGCCTCCACAGCTATAAAAGATACCGGAGAAGCCCATCTTATTTGAGGCAAGCCCTACTTTTTATTCCCAGCCGCTCTCCCAGTCTGCACCGAGCGAGGCTTTGAGGCGCTCCCGATACGCATTGGTCTTGACCTTGCAGCGCCAGTCGCCCTTAAGCCCTTTGCAGACCACGCCCTCAGCCACTCCGAACTTGCCTTTTCGCATATCGTCGGTGAACTGCCCGGTGAGCTTTCCCCGGTAGACGATGCGTGGGATCGGCAGGTGCCCGAAGGCTTTGACAAAGTTCTCGGGTGCGACAAACGCTTCTCTGGGAAGCGCCAGGTCAAAGAAGATCAGCCGCTTGGGTTCGTTAGTTTTATGCTGGCCCGCAAACGAGCCCTGACCGAGAAATTCACAAAACGCCGTGGCTTCGTCGGTTTCGTAGCCTTCGAGCACGTCGCCAAGTCCCGCCGCGAGCGTCGCCTGAAAGACTTCGGCGGCCTCGGCAAGCTCGGGGTGCGCGTTGGCAAACTCGGCGATTCCATGCTCCGTAAGATTAAACCGATCCCGGCGTGTCCCGAACGCATGCCAGCCAAACCCGCGCTCCCAGCAGAAGTGCAGGTTCGTGCCATCGAGTTTTTCAAAGGCAATGCAGCGCTCGCCAAGAACAAGAGCTTTCTCGCTGCTGGGCATCTTAGGGTAGTAAAGCATACTCAACTCCGTGGGCCTCAATAGTTGTGGGCACTTCCCAGCGATCCAGGTACTTGTGCATCACGGCTTCGGGGACGGCGGTGGTGCGGTTGCGATTCTGCGTAAAGAGCCGGGCATGGGGCGCTTCTTTGTAGATAATTTTAATGCGGAAGCCGTAGTCGGCAGCGAGGCCTAGCGGGCGAGCGCGTAGCTCGTGGCGCAGGTTGGTGGCGTTCCAGACAAAGTCTTGTTTCTGGCGCAAATACACCCGTGCCCGCTCCAGCGCCGCCATGGCCACGGGCTCCTGCGGGTCGGTGGGGGCGATTCCCAGCTCTTTGCGAAGCACGTCTAAGCTCACCACCGGCAAGTGCGAGAGATGATTCTGGATATACGTGTCCTTCCCCGAGCCCGGCAGACCGCTCATCAGGATCAGCTCGCCCTTGGTGTCGTCGTAGGCCTCATAATTTCGATCACGGCCCGGTGTGCGGAAGTAGACAAAGCGGCTGTGGCTGTTGGCGAAGGCGTAGGGGGTATCCCAGATACCAAGCTCTTTGCAAAGCTCGCCAAATAAACCAACACGCACCAGCGCATCTTCCGTGTTCGGCGCGATCCGGCCCCGCGTGTCGGCCTCCGCAAGGAGCGTCAGCCAGTCGCAGTGGGTGGTCTGGGCAATTGTGATTGCCGTGCGCTCGGGATCGTCGCTGTCCAAACAATAGCCAGGGCGCATGTGCCAGCGGACCAAAGCGCAGACTGCCTCACGCTCGGTGAAGTCAAACCCCTGCTCCCAGAGTAGCCGCCGTGCGATATACGCCCCGATCCGCGCGTGGCCGTTTGACGTAATCCGTCCGCTCTCTTCCTGCTTGGTTGTGGCGGGCTTGCCGCAGTCGTGGAGCAGCGCCGCCAGCCGCAGAATCCGCCGGGCAGACGCGTCCAAATCCACAAAGCGCGGGTCGGCTTCGAGTGCCTCGATCACCATGCGGGTATGCTTGGCCACATCGCCCTCGCCATGGTGGCGTGGGTCTTGCGGGCACGCCGTCATTGCCTGCCACCAGGGAGTCGCCTCTATTTTATTCCAATCGAGTCCGCTCTCCGCTACCATAAATCCACCCCTTCGGCGAGCTGGTTGGGGACGAGTGGGCGGTCTTTCCAGTGCGATCCGGAGTCCAGAATCGTCTGCAGAAACCCGGCGCGTACAAATTTATAGCGCCCCTTCACCTCGCCGTTCTCTTCCCACTTTAAATACAGCCCCTCACTGACACCGCCATCAGACTTGTACAGCGACGGCCCGACGAGCTTGGTGATATCGGTTAGTTTGCGAAAGATGCCCTCTTTGAGCACGGGCACGGAGACCACGGGGCCACCCGCGAGAATTTCCCGGCGCTTTTCTGTCGAGAGGAAGCAATCGGTGTGCGTGTCTAAGATATCAAACTCGAAGAAGTAGTGCGGCAGGCGGTCGTAGAAAACGGTGTGGCAGGCATAGAGCCACTCGCCGTAGAGGATGTGGCGCGTTCCCAGCCGCTCCCAGAGCCAGCCTTGGTGGGTCTGGGCCCAGGGTTTTAGGAGCGCGAACTGCGCCTCGCCGGGGCCGCCCGTGAGGTAGTGCCCGCGACACTGGAGCTGAAGCGCCCCGCGCTCGTCAAACGAGATTCCCGTGTTCGCCCCATCGAGCTTCTCCTCCACCACGAGAAATTTCTCCCGTAGCAAGACAAACGGCATCCGGTCCGGGTCGTCGCCTTTTTGTAGGCCACTGCCTTCGAGGTGCTGGGTTCTCGGGTACTTTCGGATGCTGTCCATAATGGCTACCGTATCGCTTTCGTGGCCGAGTGCGCTAAAATGGCCCGTGAGGATTCTTTTTGTTTACCCCAGCCAGGCCGATGATGCCACCAACCGCTACCGCTGTGTGCATCTCTGTGAGGCGCTGATCGCGGCAGGCCATACGGCGGAGCATGTCTCAGCGGGCCAAGACGCGGTGCGAGTGGCGCACGATATTGTGGTGCTCCACCGCATGCCCTGGGGCGGCCCCGGAAGCGCGTTTGCGGTGGCGGCAAGAGGCATTGGTGCCAAAGTTATCTATAGCGCCGACGATCTCATTTTCGACCTAGAGCACGCCCGCCACACCGGAACACTCTTCCCCGACGATCCCCTGCGCTATCGCCACAGCAAGCGCGAGGCCGAGGCAAACGCACAAACCCTGCAAAACGCCGATGCCGCACTCTTTAGTACCGAGTTTTTGGCGACCCTCCTCCCCCAACCCCTCCTCCCGAAAGCCACGGGAGGAGGGGAGCTGTCTCCCTCCTCCAACCCTCCTCCCAGGGTTGGCACCCAGAGGGTACCCGGGGCTGGGGAGGAGGGTGTGATCCGAAACTTCTTGGGCACGGAGCTTCTGTCGCTCTCCCAAGCGGCGCGTGAGCGCCGCGAGGCGTTTGGTAAACAGCGCCAGGACGACAGAGTCACGCTGGGCTATCTCTCCGGCTCCCCGACCCACGATGCCGATCTCGCCGATATTGCGCTGCCGCTGGCCGCGACGCTGGAGCGTTTTTCCCACGCACGACTTCTGGTGGTCGGAACGGTGGCGCTGCCGGGCCCGCTTCGGCGCTTTGAACAAAACGGACGCGTTCGTCGGCACCCGTATGTGCCGTGGCGCGAGCTGCCGGGGCTGATTGCACAGGTGGACATTAACCTTGCGCCGCTGGACCTGACGCAGATCTTTAACCACGCCAAGAGCGAGATCAAGTTCCTCGAAGCCGCCGCTGTGGGGGTGCCGACTATCGCGGCTCGCTCGGCGGCGCTGCTCGAAACCGAGGGCGCTCTGCTCTGTGGCACCGACGCAGAATGGAGCGAGGCACTGGCAAGCTGGCTAAGCGAGCCTAGCAAGCGCCAGGCCGCAAGTGAAGCGGCTCTTGCGGCGCTGGAGCAGCACCAGGCAAGCATCTCGGTGGAGAGTCTCTTTACGGCGTGGATGCCCGAGAAAGCCGTGACGGGAAGTGCGACCGTGGCGCGGCCCCGTAAGTCTAAGCTCGTCGGGACTATTTTCCAGACCGAGCAGAAATTCTTGCGCCGCTGGCACTACCTGCGGCGCCACTGGCGGCTCGCCAACGAACAAGAGCGCCATGGCGGAGGCACGGCTTGAGACAGAGAGGTTGGTGGCCAACACTTGCGGCGCTATTACTGGGACTGGCGTGGGTCTTTAACGTCCCCGTGGTGAGCGGCCTGAGCGATCCCTATGGCAACTGGCACCCCGATGAAGTGAGCCACGTTCTCACGACGCGCTGGTGGGCGGAGCACTTTTGCCTGCCGACTTACAACTCCGACTACGCCGTCTCGGTGCACCCGGCGTTTTATCATATAGTCGGAGCGCTGTTTTGGAAGCTGGGGGGGGCGCTGGCGGTGCGGATTTTCTCGGCACTCACTGGCGCGGCGACAGTCTGGTTTACGTTCCGGGCGGCACGGGCACTCTACGGGCGGCAGGTGGGGGAGCTGGCGGCATGGCTCGTGGCGCTGGTGCCGATGCGGGCATCGCTCTCCGGAGGGATCAATAACGAGAACTTGGCGGCACTTGCGGCCACGGCAGCGCTGGCGGTACTGGCGGAGCTGCTCCGAGGGCGTCGGCGGCGAACCCTTGAGCTTGCGTTCTGGTGCGCGGTGGGAGTTGGGAGCAAGCTGACGTGCCTGGGACTGTTTCCCGCCATTTTTTTGGCGGTGGGCTGGCGCTTTGGCTGGCTGCGGGCATTCAAGACGACTCTGGTTGCGTTGCTCACCACACTCGTTAGTATGGGCTGGTGGTTTGTGGGAAATATCAGCCGGTGTGGGGACGCTCTCTGTAAAGAGACCTCAGATAAGCTCTGGGATGTCGCTCAGCCCGGCTATCTCCACTACAAAGCCACCCGAGGCTTCTCACCACCGCGCTATCTTTTCTCGATTGCGGCCTTTGGGTGGCGCTCGTTCTGGGGAACCTTTGATGGTCTCCAGAAGCATCTGCCCATGCCTCTTTTTCTGACACTGATGGTGTGGCAGGCAGCGGCGCTCTGGGGAGCCTGGCAAAGAGGCAAGAGAGCAAGACGAGTCCGGCAGGCATGGCTTCTGGCGGTGCTGGTTCTAATGAGCACCACGACACTAATCTATATTTTATACAACTGGCGGCACTACACGCCGCAAGGCCGTTATTTTTATGTAATGCTTGCGCCGTTTGGTGCGATTAGTGGATATGGCTTTCTCGCTCTCTTGCCACCGGCACGGCGACGAGGGGCTGCGCATGGGCTGGTGATCACGCTGGCGGCACTGAATCTCTGGTGCCTCTGGTACTACCGGCCTGGCAATTAGTTTCGTTGTCACTTGCTTAATCGTGTCTCGTCACTCATCCACGTTGGTTTAAAGGAAGGTTTGAAAATGTCTCGTACACGACATGTCTTCACACTGATTGAGCTTCTCGTCGTCATTGCTATCATCGCGATCTTAGCCGCGATTCTTTTTCCTGTCTTTGCCCAGGCCCGTGAGAAGGCCCGCGGAGCCGCTTGTCTCTCTAACACCAAACAGATCCTGACGGGTGTGATGATGTACCTCCAAGTTCATGCCCACGGGGGCGGGCTCTTTCCGGCCCTGGATGGAGCTGGTAGATCCGTATATTAAAAACACTCAGGTCTGGCTCTGTCCCTCTGCGCTCAAAGAGCCTGCGGGGTATGCCTCTATCTTCGGGGCCACGCCTGCGGGGGTGAAAGTGACGGCCCACTATGTCTGGACACCGTTTAACCGGTTCTCCTACTACGGTGGCTGGGGCGGGTCAACCAAGCTTGCGGGCTATCCCAACCCAAACCCTTTTGACTGCCGCGCAGGGCAGTTTGCGGAGCGCCGCTGCAAGGGCATTGCGCTTCTCGGTCGTCCTGCGGAGACGGCGTTCTTGAATGTGGGCTTTGCCGATGGTCACGCCAAGTTCCTTCCTGTGGCTCGCTTCCATGGCGATGCCAGTGCGGTGCGTGGCGCAGGGGTGGGAGCGGGCTGTCGCAAGCCGGAAGAGGCGACCCCAACCCCGGTACCAAGTACTGTCGCTTCCTCCACCACCTGGATTTACCCCCAAGTAGTGGGCACGGGGCAAGGCCCCGAGACGACTCTCGGGGTCTTGTCGGAAGAGTCCCTGTTGTTAATTATTTCACTTGACCTTAAAAACAAGGCTTGCCTCAGAGCGGAAATCTAGGGTATAGTAGGTAAATCTGAACTCGTACTGTGTTGCACTAAGTTGTCTTTCCTCAGAGGGTTTAGATAAAACTAAGTGAGGTAATTATGTTTCATCTTAAACCGCGTCAGCGTGGCTTCACGCTGATCGAACTTCTCGTCGTGATCGCGATTATCGCAATCCTAGCGGCGATTCTCTTCCCTGTTTTTGCTCAAGCTCGTGAGAAGGCTCGTTCCATTTCCTGTCTCTCCAACATGAAGCAGATGGCGCTTGGCGTGATGATGTATGTACAGGACTATGATGAGGTCATGATCCCAAGCACCATCACTTACACAGGGCAAGCATTCCCCAACGACCGACGCTTCTGGCCGGAGCTGATTCAGCCCTACCAGAAGAACTGGAACATTGTCCGCTGTCCGAGCGATCCGACAGATCCTTTTGGTATTTTCAATGGTTCCAATGCTAATATCAAGTGGTACTACAACTGGATGCGCTGGCCCCAGTACGGTCTGAACTGGAACTACCTAATGCCCTCCCCGACCTGTGCCCCGTTCCCAGGTCTGCCTGTCGCGATGGCCGGTATTGCACAGCCTGCTGCAACGGTTCTCATGACCGATACCAAGAACGTCGGTAGCTCAGCGGGTTTCTACACCTCTGAGCATGTGGACAGCCCCGCCGCCATCTGGGCTCCTGACTGCTGTACATACTCCAACGGTGGCTGGGGGACGGGAGCTTGGGGCGATACGATTAACTACGCTAGCAAGCCAACCTTCACGGGGTCTTTTGCTCCACGGCACAACAGTGGTGGTAACGTTTCCTTCTGTGATGGCCATGCGAAGTGGTTCACCCCTGGTGGGCTCGCTGTTGGTACCAACTGGCGTACAGGAACGGGACAAGCCAACAGTGCTATTCAGATCACCGACCGCAATACCTACATGTGGGATCTGCAGTAGGCTAGTTAAAAACAAGGAATCAAACTATGCGCATTTTGACTGTTTTAGTAATCCTGGTGTCTATCATGGCATTAGCCGGTTGCTCTTCGGAAGATAAGACGGTTGGGGCTGCACCTCCCCCCAAGGCGGATGCACGTCCTGAAACAATGGGAGGACAGCCCAAGGCTGCTCCCCAGAATACGACCTCCAGCATGCAGGGAGCGGCAGTCAAGCCAGCAGGCATGTAGTTTGTCAAACTACCCCCCGCCCGAGAGCTCGGGCGGGGGGTTTCTTTTTGGAAAGGTGGTTTATCCTATGAAAATAAAGATGGGTATTCTCTGCTGCTTAGCTGGGATCATCATGACTCTGGTGATGGCTCCTGTGCCTGCTCTTGCACAGGGCGGATCGGCAATGGGAAGTGCATCAGGAGACCCCCTTAGCCTGACTGCGGCCCAGCAGATAAAAATGAGTGAAATCAATGCGAAGTATTTCGCTCAACTGCAAGCTGTTCGCAAGAAATATAAGCCGCAGGCAGATGCAGTTCGTGCCAAACATGCTCCGCTCTTTGTGGCCCTACGAGCCAAAAAATTAAAGCCTGAAATCTATACTGCCGAGATGATTAAGCTTCAAGCAAAAATGCAAGCGGAGGTTGGTCCGATCACGAAGAAGATTCAGCTTGAGCAGAAACCAATCGAAGATAAGAAAAATCAAGAAATCCTCACGATTCTCGATGCGAAACAAAAGGGACTTTTTAAGGCACAGATCGCAGGGAAAAAATAACGCGAGATGATGATCAATGAACCACGCCTGTTAGAGACGTTTTTGACGCTGGTGAACTTCAATACTCCCTCGCGCCACGAGAAGCCTGTCTCCGAGTGGGCGGCGCAGTATCTGGAGACGTTAGGGTTCTCCGTCGAGTTTGACGATGCCCATGAGCGGCTTCCGGGTGAGAAGGGGACGGTTGGGAATCTCATCGCCTTCAAGAAAGGCACCGTGGAAGGCGCTCCAGGGATCTTTTTCTCGTCGCACTTTGACACGGTAGAGCCGACGCCCGGCTTAGAAGTCAAGATCGACGGGGATAGGATTTCTTCCGCCTCGGACACGATCCTGGGAGCCGATGACAAGTGCGGTATGGCCCCGATCCTAGAGGCGATGGCGCAGCTTGCTGAGTCGGGGGAGGCGCACGGGGACATCCAGCTGCTCTTGATGATCTGTGAGGAGATTGGGCTGGTCGGGGCACGGCTGCTGGATCCGAAGCGCATCAAGGCAAAGTACGGCTTTGTGCTGGATGCGGGGCCGCCCGTGGGAACCATGACCTACGCCGCGCCTGCTCAGAACTCGTTTCGCGTGACGATCACGGGCAAGCAGTCGCACGCCGGAGCCGCGCCGGAGCTGGGGATCAGCGCGATTGTTGCGGCCTCGAATGCGATCTCCAAGATGCAGCTCGGACGCATTGATGCGGAGACGACGGCCAATATCGGCACCATCCACGGAGGGCTGGCCCGAAATATCGTCCCCGGTGAGGTGGTGATTATCGCCGAGGCACGCTCACGGGTTCAGGAAAAGCTCGTGGCCCAGACCGCGCACATGAAAGAGGTCTTTGAGCGCGAGGCGGCGGCACTGGGCGCGAGTGCCCATGTCGAGGTGATCGGTGAGTACCCGGCGTATCGGCTCGATAAAGAGAGCCCTGTCTTGCAGCTGGGCGCACGTGCCGCCGAAGCCGCCGGGCTCACCCCAGGCTACGCCGAGTCGGGAGGGGGCTCGGATGGTAACCACTTCAACGCCTACGGGGTTCCGACGACCGTGCTGGCCACGGGCATGCAAGACGTCCACACCCACGACGAGTTCTGCACGCTCTCTGAGATGGTGCTCGATACCCGCTGGATCATCGAGATCGTCCGCGCTGCCGCTCAGAGTGCGCACTAAGAGCATGCCTTAATGAAACGTGGCTACTTTACGTTGTTTTTAAAGACCGGGCTTCTTGGGTACAATGCCCGGTAACTATGTCTAAATACGATGCTTTACTTCCGCGCTGGGATCTTTCGCCGCTTTTTACCGAGCTAGACACCCCCGAATTTACGGCCGCTTTTGCTGATGTTCTGACCCAGACCAAGGCTCTGGAGACGCTCTTTAACGAGAAAAATATCATCGCTCGTCCCTCAGGCCCTCTCACTGACGAGGATATTGCGGCCTATGAGGCGGCAACGGAGGCATTTAACACGCTCTACTCGGAGCTGCGGCGCGTTCGGGCCTATCTCTCGCTTCGGATCTCGACGGACTCGCGCGATGCGGCGGCGCAGGCCAAGCTGAGTGAGCTGCGTGGGGCTCTGATTCCGCTTTCCAGCTTGGGGACACGCTTCACGGCCTTTATGGGCTCGCTCGATAGTGAGGCCCTGATCACAAAGTCCGAAGTGGCGGCAGCGCATGCCTACAGTGTCCGTGAGGCAAAAATCTACGCGGAGCACCAGCTTCCTTTGGAGCAAGAGGAGCTGGTTGCCCATCTTTCGCTCTCGGGCAGTAGCGCCTGGGCACGACTGCACAGCGATCTCACCAGCCAGCTCATGGTAGATTTTAAGGGCGAGCCCACCCCGATGAGTGTCATCCGCACCCTCGCCACCGACGAAAACGCCGAGACACGAAAAAGCGCCTACGAGGCTGAGCTGCAAGCCTGGAAGGGAGTCGCTCTGCCCCTCGCATTTGCGCTGAACGGCATCAAGCACGAGACGCGCCTGCTCGCCGAGCGCCGGGGCTGGAGCGAGGTCTTAGAGCGCTGCTGCAACGACAACTCCATCACCCGTGCGACTTTAGATGCCATGCGCGCCGCCGCCGAGAAGTCGTTTCCGGACTTCCGCCGCTACTTAAAAGCCAAGGCAAGAAAAGTCAGCAACGCCGAGGCGCTTCCCTGGTGGGATCTCCTTGCGCCGCTGAGTGTGGAAGGGAATGAGGCGAGCGACTGGAGCTGGAGTGAAGCGGAGCGCTTTATCGGGGAGAACTTCGATGCCTACTCGCAAAAAATGGGAGACTTCGCCCGCAAGACTTTCTCCGAGCGCTGGATAGATGCCGAGCCGCGCCCTGGCAAGCGCGACGGTGCGTTCTGCGCCAGTGTCGGGCCGGGTGAGTCGCGGATCATGCAGAACTACCGCCCCAGCTTCGATGGGGTCAGCACGCTCGCCCATGAGCTGGGTCATGCCTACCATAATCTCTGCCTGAAAGACCGCACGATTCTCCAGTCCGGCACCCCGATGACGCTGGCGGAGACGGCGAGTATCTTCTGTGAGACCATTGTCAAGCACGCGGCCCTCAAGAGCGCCGCGCCCGCCGAGCGCCTGGCGATCTTGGAAGCCTCGCTTCAGAACTCCTGCCAAGTGGTAGTAGACATTGATAGCCGTTTCCGTTTTGAGCAAGCCGTGATCGAGAAGCGAAAAGAGCGCGACCTCTCCGCGGATGAGCTGTGCGAGCTGATGCTCACGGCCCAGCGCGAGACCTACGGCGACGGCCTCGATAGCAATGCGCTCCATCCGTACATGTGGGCCGTCAAAGGCCACTACTACGGCTCGGCGTTCTACAACTTCCCCTACATGTTCGGCTTCCTCTTTGGCCTGGGACTCTACGCCCAGTACGAGCAAGACCCCGAGAGCTTCCGCGCCGCCTACGACGACTTGCTCTCTCAGACCGGAATGGCCAACGCCACCGAGCTGGCGCAGCGCTTCGGGCTCGATATCGAGAGCGAGGCGTTCTGGAGCGCGTCGCTGGATGTGGTTCGTGCTGAGATAGACCAGTTCGTGAGCCTGCTGGAAGACAAGGGCTAGCGCACGTGCCGACCGTCGCGGGGGGCTGGCTAGGAGAGTACCACTTCGACCATAACCTTGGTCAGCCCTGCGGCTTCGAGGCCACTTTCTCCGCCGCCGGCCCTGATGGCATGTTCCACGGCACGATCCTCGATGACAGCCCTCTAGGCGAAGCCGTAATTCACCACGCCCGGCAGGTTGGCGATGAGGTGATCTTCACCAAGATCTACCGCCTGAAGAAGCGCTCGCTCGCACCAGTGCGCTACGAGGGCAAGCTCCTCAACGACGGCAAGCTCCTGCGCGGCAAGTGGGCCATTGTCCACAGTAAGTACGGCACCACCGGCTGGTGGGAAGCCCACCGCACCTGGGAAGAGCTCGAAGTGGGCTTCGCCGATGAGGAGACCGAAGCCCACAAAGAGAGCCGTGAGCTGGTTACCGCTAGTTAGCCTCCCCCGGTTGGAGCGGGGGAGCTAGAGAGCCTCGTTCCTCGGCTACAAAGGGCCACCCAGAGGGTACCCGGCCCATAAAGCCCAGTATGGCCCGAAGCGGCCTTCGTAGCTTTAGCTCTCCAGTCCCGCCGCTCCAACCGGCGGGACATATAACCGGCGGGACACTCTACCCACGCGCCGCTTTGGCGCGTGCTTCACGAGGCGTCTCTTTGACCTCGTTCCAGGGGAAGCGACGAGCTACGCCTTGGCGAGGCTTGTTGGGCAGACCCGCTCCGAGAATCAGCGCCCGGCGCGGAATCGCAGATATATTGGGCCCGGCATAGTGCGCGGTTCGGTTTCGATGGATCGTGATGCCGCCTGCGGGCAAGGGGCAGGCGATGGCGTCTTTGGCGAACGATGTATCCAGCATTTCGAGGCCGTGAATGCGCACATCTCCCCCGATGGGCTGGTGCGGCTGGACATCCCACTCGTGGCTCCCGGGCATGAACCAGAGGCAGCCATTCTCAAGAGTCGCTTCTTGCAGCGGCATCCAGATCGAGACATTTTTGTACTGCCACTGCGGGTCCCAGTAGGCCTCGTCCTGGTGCCACGGCGTTGGGGCGCCCGGGTACCCGTTTACGGGTGCTGCGGGCTTGAAGATGGCGTGCGCAACACCCGCCGAGACCTCGGGGCCAAGCAGCTGCCGCACGATCTCGGTGGCGACGCTGAGATACTTGCCGTCTCTGAGCTCGGGGGCGTACTTGGCGGGATTAAGAATCTGCGGAAGCGCCTCGGTCTTGCCATCTTCATCGGTGCCGCCGAGATCAAACTGATCGCCCGACTCGCGCCCGGCTCGCTCGGTAAAGATCCGGTCGTAGACGTCGCGCATCCAGGCAAGCTCGGTATCATCGGTGATGGGCGTATCAATCGCGAGAAAACCGTTGAGGTGAAAGAAGCGAATCTGGTCTGTCGTCAGTGTCATGGCTTGCAATTTCCTTCTCGTGAGCCGATAATCCTTCTGAACTATGAAACGCTTTCTTGTGACCGGTGGGGCCGGGTTTATTGGCTCTAACTTTGTGCGCTACTTTCTGAGCAAGTACCCCGACTACACGGTCTGGGTGCTCGATGCCCTCACCTACGCCGGGAATACAGACAACTTCCACGACCTCTGGGACAACCCCCGCTTTGCGTTTTTCCAGGGCCGGATCGAGGACGCAGCGCTAGTCGAGAACCTGGCACGCAACGTGGACTGCATCATCAACTTCGCCGCCGAGAGCCACAACGATAGAGCGATCCTAGACCCCGAGACGGCGCAGAAGACCAACTTTAACGGCGTGGGGGTGCTCTTGGAAGCCGCGCGAAAGCACAAGCACATTAGATTTCATCAAGTATCAACAGATGAAGTTTACGGCAGTACCGATGGCGAGTTTAAAGAGGGTGATCCGCTGGAGCCCAACCAGCCGTACTCGGCGGCTAAGGCGGGCGGTGAGCTTTTAGTCCGTGCCTACAATGTCACGTTTGGCCTGAACACGATCGTGACGCGTGGCTCGAATACGTTTGGTCCGTACCACTACCCCGAGAAGCTGATTCCCCTGATGATTACCAATGCCATGCAGGACATTCCGCTGCCAGTCTACGGCGATGGCAAGCAAGAGCGCGACTGGATGTGGGTTCTGGATCACTGCATCGGAGTGGATATTGCACTCCATCAAGGAACACCTGGCGAGATCTACAATGTCGGGGGCGGCTCGGAGCGGCACAATATTGACGTGGTCAAGGGAATTCTCGCCGCGCTTGGTAAGCCGGAGAGCCTGATTCGCTACGTCACCGATAGGCCCGGCCACGACCGACGCTACAGCCTCAACACCGACAAGATGCAGGCGCTCGGTTTTGCTCCCCGCCGCGACTTTGAGGTGCTGCTGGAGCAGACCGTGAAGTGGTACGTGGACAACGAGCCCTGGTGGCGCAAGATCAAGGCCAGCGATGACTACCAGAGCTTCACCAAAAAATGGTACGGCGACCGAAAATAGCCGCCGATTGAAATCGGCATCTGCAGTAGCCTTTGGCTGCAAAGCCCGTGCCGGGCTGGGGAACAAAATTGGGAGCCCGGCACGGGCTTTGCGGCGCGTCGTGCCATTGTTGATGCCCAATTCCATTGGGCAGAATTATTTAACGAACGCTTAATAACGCATGTCTTCCGTGGCGGGTCTCAACCATTGAAAGAGAACGAAACGAAAAAACAAAAAGGAAAACAAAAAACATGCGAAACAACAACACAACACACTATCAACAAAATCCACTCTGGCAGAAGCTTGCGGAGCTTCCCCTGGAAACTGGCTTTGTGCAGCGCCTCGCTCGTGAAAACGAGTGGGGCGTTTTGTTTACGGAGCAGGTGATCGGGGAGTACCGGCGCTTTCTCTATCTGACGCAGGTCGCTGAGCACGCCGTGACTCCCTCGAAAGCCGTGGACGAAGCCTGGCACCTGCACTTGCTCTACACCCGCTCCTACTGGGAGGTGCTCTGTGGGGAGATTCTTGGCAAGCCGCTCCACCACGAGCCTGGCACGGGCAAGCCCGAGGATTCGGTGCACTTTGCAGCACAATATGCCAGGACGCAGGAGAGCTACCAGCAAGTCTTTGGCGAGGAGCCACCGAGCCGTGTCTGGGGGACGACGAAGCCGCAAAAGGCGGGAAGCCTAGGGCGGAAGCGGGCACGAGGCTGGCTGGCGACGGGGCTGGGAAGCGTGGCTCTGGCGGGAGCGAGTGGTGACCCGGCAGCGGGCATCTTGATTATCGCGCTGATTTTTGGGGTGATCATCCTGGTCGCGATTCTTAGCGCGAACGATAAGCGCCGCAATGGGCGCAGAGACTCGCACGGCGATAGTGGCGGGGGAAGCTGTGGAGGGTTCTTTATCGCATCAAGCTGTGGCAGTGGCGACAGTGGAGGGGATGCAGGCGGTGGAGATGCAGGAGGAGGCGACGGCGGCGGCTCCTCCTGCGGTAGTTCCTGTGGCGGTGGTGGATGTGGCGGCGGGGGCGGTGACTGAGAGCACTGCTCTAGCGCCGCTTCGGGAAGGCTTTGTTGGGGTACGGCGGTACTTTGAGCTTCGGAATGGGGTTCTTCTCTAGCTCCCTGAGCAAGTGCTGGATTGCTGCGTCGAGCTGCGTGTCTTTGCCGTCGTAGGTGGCGCGGGGGAGGTTGTCCACGACAATGTCGGGCTCGACGCCCTGGCCTTCAACAAGCCAGTTGCCCTCGGGGCCGAAGACGCCAAACTCTGCCGCCGTGGCGATTCCCCGGTCTACCAGCGTGTTGGAGGAGGTCAGCCAGACCTCGCCGCCCCAGGTGCGGGTTCCGATCACTTTGCCCAGCCCCAGGCGCTTGAAGCCCTCGGCAAACGCCTCGCCATCGGAGGCGGTGCTCTCGTCGCACAGCACCACGAGCTTGCCACGGAAGGCGTACTGCATGTTCCAGTAGGGGGCACCAACCGGGGCTTTCCAGAACATCCAGGCCTTGCGCATGAGTTTTTCTAAGATCCAGCTATCAATATTGCCCCCGTTGTTGTGGCGCACATCAATAATCAGCCCATCGCGGTTGAAGACCGGATAGAACTCCCGCTCCCACTGCGCAATATCATCGCTCCCCATCGCCCGGAGATGCACATAGCCGAGCTTGCCCGGTGCGGCCTTCTCGACCATTTGCCGTCGGGAAAGCTCCCAGTCGCTGTAGCGCAGGTCCCACTCCTGGCTACCCGAGATCGCAGTGACGATCACATCGCGGGCTTTGCTGGCGTCGCCGCCGGGGTAGAGGCGCAGGCGCACTTGCTTATTCGTCTGAGCACGCAAGAGCTGCGCCGGATCGTCCACGGAGAGCGTCGGAACACCGTTGAGCTGTGCAATCACATCGCCCTCGCTTGCCTCCACGCCCGGCTTGAGCAATGGCCCTAGCTTCTCGGGCATGTCCGGGTCGGTGCGCCAGAGCCGGGTGATTCGCCAGCCGCCCTTGGCTTCATCGCGCTCCCACTCCGCACCGAGCGTCCCCACGCCAATGCTATCTGTGCCGGGACGCTGGTCGCCGCCATAGACAAACGTATGCAAGACCGAGAGCTCGCCCATCAGCTGCGCCAGTACATCGGAGAGATCGGCGCGGCAGGCGATTCGTGCGGCCAGCGGGCGATATTTTTCGCGCAGGGCTTTCCAGTCAACACCGTGCATATTGGGGTCGTAGAAGTAGTCGCGGTGGAGACGCCATGCCTCCTCGTACATCTGCTTCCACTCCTCTTTGGGATCGAGAGAGAAGCTCCAGCGGTCGAGAAGTGAGACATGGCTCTTGGCCGGATCGGGGCCGCCCGCCGCATCGAAGACCGAGATCGTCTCACCTTGCTGGATCAGAATCTTCTTGCTATCTGCACTCAGCTCATAGCCGCTGACATTACTGGCGACAGGCTCCAGCTTGATATCCTCGCTCCGGATGGAAATGGCCGAGAGGCTGCCTGAGCTGAGCAGAAAGAGCTTCTTGCCGTCGGTCTTGAGGCCGCTGTAGCTGCCCGCCGGAACGGGAATCAGGCTCAGGCGCTTGGCGATTCCCTCAGTGGCTATTTCGGGAAGCGGAGCCTCGGGCTTTTTCTCCTCGGGTTTCTTCTCCTCGGGTTTCTTCTCTTCTGCTTTTTTCTCCTCGTCCAGCTCATCGGAGGGTAAAAACGGCGAGTGGTTACCGGGCTGGAGGCTTAGTGAAAAGACTTGGGTCTGGTTCTCGAAGAACGGCTCTGGCTGGCGCGGCCCCCACGGCGAGCCGACTTTGGAGTGGAACGCGCGGTCCGACAGAAAATACAGAAACTTGCCATCGGGGGAGAACGTGGGGTCGGAGCAGTCGTAGCGGTCCGTGGTCAGCTCGGTCGTGGTGCCCGTCTTGGTATCGTAGAGCCGGAGCTGACTAAACTGGTTGGCGCAGGGGTAGCTAAAGGCGATATAGCGGCTATCGGCGGAGAAAGCGACACTGCCGATATTGCCATCATCGCTGGTGGCGATGACTTTTGTGGTCTTGGTGGTCGTGTCGGTGAGGTGCAGGCGGTAGAACTTATCGGTGTGGGCGATCCACTTGCCATCGGGTGAGGGAGTCGTGTCCCAGCGCAGCACCTGACCGTCTTTGGTGAGCTGCTCACGGGGGGCATTAATCTCGCCCGTGGGCGGCAGCTTCCAGAGCTCGACCTCGCCCGACTCATCGGAGAGCGCGACAAGGCCCTTGCCATCGGGGAGAAAGCGCGCCTCGCGGTAGCGCACGCCCAGCTTGCGAGTGGCCTCGACAATGCGCCCGGTCTTGCCCGTAGGCACCACATAGACCTGGCCCCGCGCCGTCAGCACCACCTTATCGCCGCTGGGCGAGAGATGCGCTGCTGTCACCCACTCCAGTGGTTTGGTGATCCAGCGCTCGCGCATTTGGTCAAAGTCCGAGCTGAGCTGGATAGAGAGTTTCTGGGATGCACCCGTTGTGGCATCCGCGACCAACAAATCCGCGCCGTGCTGGTAGATTAACTTGCCCGTGCTCGCATCAAGCTGGGGATTCTGGACATCGAAGCCTGCCTCATGTGTCACTTGCTTAAGGCCTTTGCCATTTCTGTCCATGCTCCAGACATTCATCACTCCG
>JAPLCP010000201.1:0-12282 GCA_026392155.1 Armatimonadota bacterium
AGTTAAGCCCTATTGCGGCGAAGATACTTGGGGCAAAAGCCCTTGGGAAAATAGCGCGACGCCAGAATTTATGTTAGTGGCCTTTCTTGGTCTTGCTAGGTGAAAGCTTAGGAAAACCGAGAAGGGCCATTGCTGTTTGTGTGGAACTTTCTGCCAGAGGAGAAGGGTACAATAAAGTCATGAGCCTCTATGATTCGCTTCCCCTTACCTTTCCTCGCCGCAAGACTCGCGCTGTCCGTGTGGGCAATATTTTTATCGGTGGCGAACACCCCGTTGTTGTGCAGTCCATGATCACGGAGGAGACGAAAAATGTCGAGTCCTGTGTCCGCCAGATTACGGAGATGGCCCGTAAAGGCGCGGAGATTGTTCGTGTTACGACTCCGACGTTGATGGAGGCGCACAAGCTGGGGGAGATTAAGGAAAAGCTCCGGTCGCGGCTCGTCAACGTGCCCTTAGTAGCGGATGTGCACCACCAGGGCAGCGATATTGCAGTCGCGGTTGCCGAGTACGTGGATAAAGTACGTCTCAATCCGGGACTGTTCGTCTTTCACAAACACACGGGCCGTGATGAGTTCACCGAGTCTGAGCACGACGAGCAGCGTGAGGCCATCGAGGCGAGCCTGGTTCCCGTGATCGAGGCATGTAAAAAGCGCGATATTGCGATGCGTATCGGCGTGAACCATGGCAGTTTAGCGGAGCGCATGCTGGTGACCTACGGCGACACACCTGAGGGTATGGTGCAGAGTGCGCTGGAGTATCTGAGGATCTGTGAGAAGCATGATTTTCGTAATCTCGTGATCTCCCTCAAAGCCAGCCGAGTCCCAATCATGCTTGCCGCCAATCGTCTCATGGTTCAGCGTATGGACGCAGAGGGAATGGACTACCCGCTGCATCTGGGCGTTACAGAGGCGGGTGATGGTCAGTATGCGCGCATCAAGAGTACTACCGGTATCGGTACGCTACTTGCTGAAGGTATCGGCGATACAATTCGTGTTTCTTTATCCGAAGATCCTATTCAAGAGCTTCCCGTTTGCTATGAAATCCTGCAAGCACTGGGCTTACGAAAGACTCAGGTTGAATTTATTGCCTGTCCTAGCTGTGGTCGCACGAAATTCGATCTCCCTACGGTTTTAAATCAAGTGAAGCGAGCGACGAATCACTTGGTAGGACTTGATATTGCCGTGATGGGATGCATCGTTAATGGCCCTGGCGAGATGGCAGATGCCGATTATGGTTATGTTGGCAAAGCAGGCGGGAAAATTACGCTTTATCGGAAGCGCGATGAAATTAAAACGGTCGATCAGAGCGTGGGAGTGGAAGAGCTGATCGCGCTGATCAAAGCTGATGGCATGTGGCAGGAGCCAAAGAAGGAGAACTGACAATGCCGTCGCCGTTTCCTGGAATGGATCCGTGGCTGGAGAGTCCAGAGCACTGGCACAATGTCCATCAGATTCTCATTACATTGATTGCGAGCGAACTCAATCGGACGCTGCCGGAGGGGTTTGCAGCGACGATTGATGAGAATGTCTATCTCATCTCTCCGGATGATAGATTTTTGCCCGATGTCGCGATATTGCGAACGAATAATTTTGCAACCGCGCCAAACCTGCCTACGGCTTCTGGGGGGCTTCTCGTTGCAACGGCTCCCTTTGAGATTATTGAAGAGGCGGAAGAAGTCCGTGAGCCCTTTATTAAAGTGGTTACTACCCAAGGAAAGCGCCATGTGGTGACGGTGATTGAGGTGCTTAGCCCAATCAATAAAACGGGTGCAGGTCGGGAGCAGTACCGTAAGAAACAGTTAGATATTCTTGAGAGTGCTGCGCACCTCTTGGAGATTGATTTTCTGCGTGGTGGACAACACACCGTGGCAGTAGATCAGACTAGCTTGATAGCGCAGTACCGTGGGTTCTGGAACTATCTGGTTTGTCTGCACCGAGCGGGGGTAGGGAGTCGCTACACTTGTTGGCCTATCGCTCTTGCTGATCTTCTCCCGATTGTTTTCGTACCACTGACGGTAGGATCTAACGATATTGTCTTGGACCTCGGAGCGCTTTTTATTCGCTGCTATGACGAAGGTCCCTTTCGGCGAACTGTGGATTACTCTCAGCCTCCCGCACCCCGCCTGAAACCATCCGAAATGACATGGGCGGCGGAGTGGCTTAAGCCAGGGTGATATTGGCAGCTAATAGTGCGTCGCGGAGGGTGCTTCGGAGGGAAGGGAGGAGCTGGGCGGGCCGCTTGCCGTGGGGGGCCTTGAAGGTGATTCGTAGGGTGGTCTTGGTGGCATCGGCGGCGGTGATTCCTTCGACACGAGGCATCTCTGGAAGGCTCTGGGCGGTGAGGGTTTCTTCGATAATCTTCGTCACCGTGGCGATGTCTTCCGCGGCTCCTACTGAGAGCTCGAAGCTGATGCCGACTAGGCCTCGGCTATGGTTGCAGACTTGGGCAATATCGCCGTTGGAGAGGATGTAGAGCTTCCCGTCATCGTCGCGGATACGGGTGATGCGCATGCCAAGCTCCTCGACAACGCCCGTTACCGTGCCGATGGTGACGTAGTCGCCGACGACATACTGGTCTTCCAAAAGCAAAAAGTAGCCCGTGATCACATCTTTGATGAGTTTTTGCGCCCCAAAGCCAAAGGCAAGGCCCGCGACACTTGCGGTGCCGATAATCGGAGTGACATTGATGCCCAGCAAGCTTAGTCCGGAGACCACAAAGACCGAGGCTAGGACAAAGTGGAGCGTGTGCTGAAGAACGGTTGAAAGGCTCCGGACGCGCGCTGCCTGATGTTCCGTTGGGGCCTTCGCGGCCAGCTGGTTCCCAATGCGCCGAACCCCACGCTTAAGGAGCCAGCGCACCCCAATGTAGAGAAACACCAGAAATACCAGCTCTAAAAGCACCAGAACCACTCGGCTCTCCAGTACTCCTAGGTGGAGCCGCGCCGAGACTAGCTCCGCGGCATCCCGAGTTGGCACGAGCTGCGGGGACTCCGGGCTTGGTGAGGGCTTGGGTGGCACTACTCGATCCCGCCCTCACCGAGCTTATCGGCTTGGTCAATGCTGACGAGCGAGTCTATGATGTGCTGAATGTCGCCGTCCATGATGTTGTTCAGGCTGTGGACAGTGAGTCCAATGCGATGATCCGTGAGGCGATCTTGGGGGAAGTTATAAGTGCGGATCTTATCCGAGCGATCCCCAGAGCCTACCTGCAAGCGCCGGTTCTGCGTCACCGATGACAGCATCTTCTCCAGCTCGATATCGTAGAGACGGGAGCGTAAGACGCGCATGGCGGACTCACGGTTCTGGAGCTGGGAGCGCTGGTCCTGGCAGGCAACCACGATTCCCGAGGGAATATGGGTGATGCGGACGGCAGTCTCGTTCTTCTGGACATTCTGGCCGCCCGCGCCCCCGGAGAGGAAGTAGTCCATCTTGAGGTCTTTGGGGTCAATGTGCACCTCGACATCATCTACTTCAGGCATCACGGCAACAGTGGCCGTCGAGGTGTGAATGCGCCCACCCGACTCGGTGACGGGCACGCGCTGGACGCGATGCACGCCGCCCTCAAACTTCATCTGGGAGAACGCACCCTCGGCCTGAATGGAGAGCTGGGCATCTTTGACACCACCAATGCCCGTCTCCTGTGCGGCGATGAGCTCGGACTTCCAGCCCTTGCGCTCGGCGTAGCGCATGTACATCCGCAAGAGCTGCCCGCAGAAAAGCTCGGCCTCGTCGCCACCGGTGCCCGGACGGAACTCCATGATGACACTTTTCTCATCCGCAGGGTCTTTAGGCAGCAGCATGAGGCGCAGCTCTTTTTCCAGCGGTACGATCTGGGGCTTGAGCTCGTCGAGCTCCGCTTGGGCCAGCTCTTTCATCTCAGGGTCGCTGAGCATCTCTTCCGCATCCTCGATTCCTTGTAGCGCGGCTTTATAGCGCCGGAACGTCTCCACCAGAGGAGTGAGTGCGGTGTGCTCGCGTGCCACGGGTGCATAGCGCTTCGCATCGGTGGCGACGACGGGATCCATCATCAGATGGAGGAGTTCTTCGTAGCGTTTTTCAACATCGAGTAGTTTTTCAAACATGGGTTTTTCCAGAGTCAAACAAAAAGGCAAGCAAAAATCGAGGCAAAAGGGGAGACGTAGAGAGATGCAGTAGCCCGGAGGCTATAGAGGAAGGGGCCAGAGGCTGGCATGAAGGAAGCTGTGCATCGTAGAGTCCCAGAGAATTGTATCATAGTGCGGGAATGCCGTTGTTGGGCACCGAGCGAGAGCGCTTCGAGAACCAAGTCTGAGAGAGTTGCTGTGTATTCTGCCAAGTGAAAACGACAGTTTTTTTGCATGTCATTGAATTCTAAATGCTGTTTTATAAACGTCTTTACGAATTAAAAATGCATAAATAACTTGAAATTGGCACACTTATTGTGGATTCATGAAGCAATAAGACGGGTAGAATCCTGGCTGGAATCGAATTTTATGAATATTTGTGTTATTGGAACGGGTTATGTCGGGCTGGTGACGGGAGTCATCTTTGCGGATCTTGGTAACGAGGTCATCTGTGTGGATAAGCTGGAGGCCAAAGTCGAGCAGCTGAACCGTGGGGAGATGCCGATCTACGAGCCGGGGCTGGAGGAGCTGGTGCAGCGCAACGCGGAAGAGGGGCGTCTGACCTTTACCACGGATCTCGATGGCGCGGTGCGCAAGTCGGAGATTATCTACATCTGTGTGGGAACCCCGCCGCGTGAAGATGGCTCAACGGACATGGGGCAGGTGGAGAGCGCGGCCCGTGGGATCGCGGCGGCGATGGACCGCTATAAAGTGATCGTCAACAAGTCCACGGTGCCCGTCGGGACGGGCAGCTTTGTGCGCGAGGTCATCGAGACGAACCGTCGGCGCAATGTGGACTTCGACGTGGTCTCCAACCCTGAGTTTCTGCGCGAGGGCTCCGCGATTCAGGACGCGCTCAACCCGGATCGCATCGTGATCGGTGCCCCCAATCAGATCGTCGCGCTGAAAGTTCTCGAGCTCTACGCGCCCCTGGAGCGCCCGATGATCATCACCGATGTGGCGAGTGCGGAGCTGATAAAGTACGCCTCGAACGCTTTCTTGGCCGTCAAGATTAGCTTCGCTAACTCTATCGCCAATATCTGTGAGGCGGTGAACGCCGATGTGATCCAGGTGATGAAGGGGGTCGGACAAGACCGCCGGATTGGGCCCGCGTTTCTCAATGCGGGTCTCGGGTATGGAGGAAGTTGTTTTCCCAAAGACTCGTCAAGCCTGCTGCATACCGCGCAGAGCATCGGCTACGACTTTCCGATCCTCGAGGCGACCATTAAGACCAACGACGAGCAGCCTAAGCGTTTCATTAAGAAAATCGAGAGAGAACTGGGGGGCTTTAAGGGCAAGAAAGTCGCGCTTCTGGGGCTGGCGTTCAAGGCTAACACGGATGACATGCGCGATGCAAAGTCGCTAGACGTGATTGCAGCTGTCTTGGCGGATGGCGGCGAGATCGTGGCGTTTGACCCGATTGCGATGGACAACTGCAAGAAGATCTTCCCACAGATCACCTACGCGAAAAGCTCGTTTGAGGCTGCTGAAGGAGCCGATGCCGTGGTGGTGGTGACCGAGTGGAACGAGTTCAAGCAGATCAACTTAGAGAAACTCAAAGCCGCGATGAAAGGCCAGCATGTCTTCGATGGCCGCAATCTCTATGACCCGGAGAAAATGCGCCGGGCGGGATTTGTCTACCACGGCATCGGACGAATGAGTAAGTAGACGCTCAGGGGCGGGATTGGTGTTATAATTTGATCAATATGTCAATAAATACTTTCTCGCCCCTTCGATTGAATCTCCTGTTTATTGGGATTGCTGCGACGACTCTCCTTTCTCCTGGGGCACTCGCACAAGAGCCTGCTAAGCCGGTCTTCGCTGATGGGCAGGCTCAGATTGTTCCTGCTTTTACAATTGCCAGTGAGTGGGTTCGTGAGCGCCTCTGGGTCGAGACGGAGTTTGATTCCGATAAAAATGGGAAGCGGGATCGGGTGTATGTGGATGTTACCCGGCAGAAGCAGACCGCGACAGAGGGGCTCAAGGTTCCGGTGATCTATGAGTCGTCGCCGTACTTTGCGGGGACGTCCAGCGGGACATCGGATCTGTGGGATGTCCGGCATGAAGTTGGTGCAGAGCCACCGGCGCGGACAGAGCACCCCTCGATTATGTTCCGTGCCAACCAGACGACGATCTCTAACTCACTTGTCGGGACTTGGGTGCCACGCGGGTTTGCGGTTGTCCACTCCGAAGCTCCGGGGACGGGGCTATCGCAGGGGAGCCCCACGGTGGGAGGTGCCCCTGAGCGGCTGGCGCCCAAGGCGGTGATTGACTGGCTCAATGGGCGAGCGAAGGGCTTTACTACCATAGACGGGCAAGTCGAGGTTCGGGCGAGCTGGTGCACTGGCAAAGTCGGAATGACCGGCACGTCGTACAATGGGACGATCCCCGTGGCGGCGGCGACAACAGGAGTCAAGGGGCTGGAGGCGATTATCCCTGTGGCACCCAACACGTCCTACTACCACTACTACCGCTCCAATGGCCTCGTGCGTCATCCGGGGGGCTATCTCGGAGAAGACATTGACTCCCTCTACGACTTTATCCATAGCGGCGATCCCGCAACCCGTGAGGTGAGCAATACGCTCTACCGCGATGGTGAGTTTACCCGAGGCCGTGACCGTCGCACGGGAGACTACAATGCCTTCTGGGCGGAGCGTGACCTGCTCCCCTTTACGAAAAATATCAAGTGCGCTGTCCTGATGGCTCATGGCTTCAACGACTGGAATGTCGTCCCCGAGCACAGTGCCCGCATCAGTGCAGCACTCAAAGGCCGCGTGCCGCTGGTGCAGTACTTCCACCAGGGGGGGCACGGTGGCGATCCGCCGTTTGCGCTGATGAACAAGTGGTTCACGCGCTTCCTCTACGGTGTGCAGAACGGGGTGGAAAAAGGCCCCAAAGCGTTTATCGTGCGTGAGCGAGAGCCGGGTGGCCCTAGGCTGGAGCCGACTCCCTACGACGACTACCCGAATCCTGCCGCCGCACCCGTCACACTCTTTCCCACGGCGGGCGGCAAGACACAGGGAAGCCTTGCACTCCTGAAGCCTGCCCGGCAAGGACAAGAAGAGCTGACGGACGATGTGAGCCTTGATGCACCCACGCTGGTAAAGGCCACGGAATCCCCGAATCGCTTGCTCTACGCCACCCCTGAGCTGACGGCACCTTTGCATCTCTCTGGGACGGCGCGGGTGAGCATTAAGCTTGCATCGAGTGCGGCAGCGGTGAACCTCTCGGTGTACTTAGTGCAGCTTCCCTGGACAGACGGCCCCATTGGAACCGCGAATCTGATTACTCGTGGCTGGGCAGACCCCCAGAACGCCAAGAGCCTCACCAAGGGGGGGGATTATCACTCCATGGCGCGTGGTGAGCCCCTGAAGCCCGGCGAGTTCGTCACTCTCACGTTCGACCTCCAGCCCGATGACCAGATCATCCCGGCAGGTAAGCGGATCGGCCTGATGATCCTCTCGAGCGACCGCGATTTTACGATCTGGCCCAAAGCGGGCACCAAGCTCACCCTTGACCTGGATGCCACCCAGATCAGCCTCCCGGTTGTCGGTGGCGAGAGTACGTTCAAGCGCGCGACGGGAGGTTCGTAGCGATGTCCGATGCAGCGAGCAGGCTGTTCCAAGCGCTGGATACAAATAACGATGGGAAGCTGAGCCGCGAGGAGCTTCCGGAGATTCTCCGCCCCGCCTTTGATCGTATAGATACCGACGGCGATGGGTTTATCACGGTCGAGGAAGAGGCGGCAGCTCGGGGAGCGGCGGCGCATGTTGCCATTGTGGCAACGCCACTTCAGCGCTTTATGTCAATGCTTTCCGTTCGGGGAACCAGTGTTGCGGTGCCGATTCCCTTTGACCCGAACGAGACTTGGGGACCAAAAGAGCGCCACGATGTGACGGGGACGGTGAACGGACACCACATTCGCGGGCCGCTTCAAGCCGACCGAGATGGCTTTGTACTAACACTAGGCCCCGCGTGGCTGCGTGATACGTCGCTGGACTTGGCGACCGAAGTCGAGGTAGAGCTTTCACCCGAGGGGCCGCAGGTTGGGGAGCTAACAGACGACTTCCGTCTTGCGCTCCTTGCCAACCCCGAGGCGAGAGCGTTCTTTGAGTCGCTGCCGACATTCTACCGGAAGAACTATGTCCGCTGGGTCGAGCAGGCCAAGCGCCCCGAGACACGCCAGAAGCGGGTTGCCGAGACGATTGCGCTTCTCACGAACAAGATCCGAGAGCGGCGCTAGCGAACCCCTAGCTTACGGTCAAGGGCACGGAGCCAGGGCGTTTTCTCAATCACTCCACTGAGCGAGGTTCGCTCCGCGGCGAGATTGAGGGCGAGCAAGACAGTCAATAAGATCACTTGGCCCGCGAAGGGCAGCGCCTGAACGGCGAGAATCCCAGCAAAGGCACCCAGAAGATTCGAGCCCGTGTCGCCGAGCATGGCGTGGGCGCGGGAGTCTGCCCACCACTCGATCGCAAGAACAATCGCCAGTGGTGGCGTGGGCGCGGGAGTCTGCCCACCACTCGATCGCAAGAACAATCGCCAGTGGCCAGAGTGAGGCGAAGAGCAGAGGCGCGGCAAGTGCGGCGGGAAGCAGAAAGAGCGCAAAGCCAAAGCAAGCGCGACCGGGCCGTAGGTCCAGCAGGTTGAGCGTGTTCGCTCCCAGCGCGACAATGCCCGCCGCGACAATCAGGCGCAGGGGCTCGTGCGGAAAACTCAGCCACGCCGCCGTGAGTGCCACCAAGCCGCCGCCAAAGAGCTTGAGGGCTCCCGTCGTAGGCTTGCCCGCGAGCAGACTCTTGAGATGCCCTTTGAAACCACCCACTGTGCGACTGCCCCAGAGATCGTCGGCGAGGCCCAGCAGGCCAAAGACAATCGCAGGCCAGAGCGCGGGGTAGCAGGCTAGCGGGAGTAAGAAGCTCAAGCCAGCAGCAGAGGGGATGTCTTTCTTCTGGAAATTGGGTTTCACCAGCCTGAGCTCGGGGCAGAGCATGCGGGTAAAGACAGGGCAGAGCAGCGCCAAGACGGCGGCGATTATCTCCATTTTAGTAAGGCCTTTGCAACATCGCGGAGCTGGCGGGCGCGGTGGAGCTTTCCACGCCAGTCGTTTTGAGTGACACGGTGGTCCATGGTCGTGGGGACTTCGAGCAGGCGAAAACCGGCGCGAAGGGCGGCGATATTCAGGCCCGTCTCGATCCCAAAGCCCGAGGCCAGTGGAAGCGCGGACTGGAGCACCTCACGGCGGAGGCAGCGCTGGCCGGAGAGGGGAGCTTGTAGGGTCTTGCCCGTCGCACGTGCCACCCCCGAGCGCGCGAGGCGCACGACGAGTCCCATGCCGCCGCCACGTCCCGGAATCACGGGGAACAGGGCAATGGTCATGTCCGTTTCCCCCGAGAGCACAGGAGAGATAAGCACCGTTGCTTCACGAGCAGTCGCACCTAGATCGGCATCGAGCAGGAGCAAAAATGCGGCATCCGTGCCGTGGAAACCTGTCGTAAGCGCCGCCGCCTTTCCCTGATTCTGGGGCTGGCGAAGCACACGCGCACCGGCTTGCTCCGCGACTGCCGCCGTGCTGTCTCGGGAGCCGTCGTCAATCACGAGAACCTCGCTCACGCCCTCAAGTGCCCGCGCCGCGGTGACCGTCTCCGCGATACGGTCCGCTTCGTTGTAGGCCGGAATCAGGACACAGAGGCTCATGGCTCAGGCGTGGGTGAGGGGAGTGGGGTGGGCGTGGGCTTGACGAGAGGCTCCAGAGGCGGCGTGATCGCACCGGTTTTTAGGCCCAGGTTACCACTCTCGCCTTGGAGTGCCACGATCAGCGCGAGCCAGCCCGTTGCCCGATTGACACAGTCCACGGTCGCATCGGCAGCCGTGCTCCAAAGAGGGACGAGCGATACCGGCGTTTCATAGAGCTCCACGGCGACCGTGCGGACTCCCACGCTGTGGAGTGCCTTGAGGAGGGGAATATCTCGGCGCTGGGCTTGTTGCTCACTCTCACCGCCAGCCAGCACCACAAGACGGGGGAGCTCGCTCCGGCTTGCCAGCTCAAGGCTCTCGCCCGTATCATCGTCGGTGACTGTTTCGCGCTCGACCGTGGCCCCCGCCAGCTCCAGAGCCTTCTGGGCCTGCTCCGCCGCCTCGCGCCCGCTACCCACTTGTACTACTAGCACGGTCTTTCCGATCAGAGCCTCTTTTACCAGTAAGGGAAGTGCATCTTGGAGGGTCTTCTCGGTCTGCTCGCGCTCGTGGGTCTCTTTGCGCAGCTCGATGGTCTCTTTGGTAAGCCGATTGACGGCGGTTGTCTGGCGATCCACCACTTTGGTTCCCACAAACGCCGTGCCTACCAGAATGCCAATTCCCAGCGCGAGAAAGATAGCGGAGAGCGAGGCCACGTGGTAGCGAAAATCAGGTGTCACGGCCCTATTGTACCGTCTCTAGCAAGCGGGTAGCCGAACGGTTTTTTGGGCATTTCTATTCTAACACGGAGGCAACCGCCTCGTGGGCGAGAGGTTTTAGTAAGAGCCCCTCCAGCTTTTCGTCCCAGCCGTCTTTTACCGCGTGATAGTTCTCCCAGAGCGCTGCTTGGTCGTAAATTGCGCTCCGTGTGGCATTGAGCAGTTCGGGCACGCGCTCCCAGGCGAGGTAAATATCGGCAAAGTCGGTGGCTTCCTGCCGCCCACAGACACTGAGCCATTTCTGACGAAGCTCGTCTTCTAACAAACGACAGTGCACGGGAAAACTCTCTCCTATCCCGGAGGTGAAGCGGGCGTTTTGCGCGGAAACGAGAGCCAAGTCGGTAGGCTTAATGTCCAGTGTGACGGTGATCATAGGATAGACGGTGCCGGGACGCTGGTAGACAAGCGCGACAGTTCCATCGTCGCGTGTAATGTGCTTCAGAGGTAGGCCCAGAGATAGAGGATTCTCACCAAGACGCTCGGCAAGTTCCTCAGGCACCATGAAGTCGAGGTCTTCGGGATAGCGTGCGTGCAGATAGACTCCGTGCAGTGCGCCGCTTCCGTAGAGAACAAACAAATCAGAATAGGGCGAGGCGGCCAGTAGCTCTAGAAACTCCCCCTTTGCCTTTTCACGCTCCCGCAATCCTATTCGTTTGAGGAGCTTGTTTGCGGTCGTTACGGCCCGATCCACTGATCCCAGAGTTCATCGGCGTAGGTGCGACTTACCGGCGCGACGTGCCCGTCGCAGAAGAGAACATTGTAGCGCAGGTCGCTGTGCGCGGCTCCGCCATGCCACTGTCCCACCGCATCCCAGAGCAGAAGAATCTGCGCGGGGCCGTACTCTTTGGCGCGTGTGGGCTTGTCGTGGGCAAAGATCCCGGAGACGGTCTGATCCACAAAAGGAATGATGGTCTGGTAGTGGTAGCTCATCCCAAACTTCTGGTACGCGCTCGGATGCGCACTGAGCTCCGTTGCAAGAGATGGCCCCGCTTTCTCAAAGCCCATATCTGCCGGGCACTTCCAGACTTCGCGGCTTTTCGTGTAAGGAAAGAGCATCGCCGTCAGAGGCTGAAGCCCAACCGCCTTTGCCGCAAACTTCCCATGATACCAGCTCGCTGTGGGCAGTAAATCCGTTGTATCACCGCCAAGCGGGTAGTGATCGTCGTAATCGTGAGCATAGAGCAAGATCGCTTGCCCTAGCTGACGCAGATTAGACGAACAGACGGTTTGGTAAGATTTGCGTCGTGCGGCAGCGAAGACGGGAAAGAGAATCGCCGCAAGAAGCGCGATAATCCCGATAACGACAAGTAATTCAACCAGCGTGAACGCGAACTGTTTCTTCATCACTCTGCACTTCAACCTTTTCATCTGGTTCACCCAACATCCGAATCAAAGATTGCTCAATCATACGAATACCAAGTTGCCCCGCCGCTTTTCGCCGCAGTTTACCTTCTGCATCGAAAAGAAAATAAGTCGGCCACGCTTCGATATCAAGTTGATCCCCAATAGAATGATCGTTATCAAAAACTAACTCGGCCTCAACTCCCAGCGTTTTTGCCACTTCAATAGTTCGAGCAACTTCCAAATCACTATCATTCATTGGGCGATGTATTGCGATTGTCATCAAACCTTTTCCGGCAAATGCATCACGAACTCTACATAATTCAGGCATATTGACATGACATGAAGGACACGAAATAGACCAAAAAAATATCAATCGCCATT
>JAPLCP010000201.1:12295-13763 GCA_026392155.1 Armatimonadota bacterium
TGAAAAATCAAACTCATGACCTAAGCACGAAAAATCAAATTCCAATTTCGATCACTGTACTTTCTTAAATTTTGAATATATCACCAGCTCTTTTTGATTAATAATAGTCTTACTTGTAAACATGGAAATTTCAAATCTGAACCTGAAGACTCATTTTTTCAAACTTTCTTCTTTCCAATTTTTAATAGCGACATCTAGCATACGCTTATCATCTTGATCACTAGAGGGTAGCTTGATGATTTTTTCGCGAATACCTATTTCTTCACTGTATATTTTCCGATTTGACAGATATGCTGCATAGGCTCTTTGGATACTTATACTCTTTGGATCACTTAATGCAGCATTTTTCATCCTTATGAATTGATCATCCGTAATTTCCACTTTCGTATTGACGGATTCAGGTTTAAAAACAAATTTTGCTTCACCTGCTTTATCTCTACCATTACATCCATAAAAAAGTAAAAAAAAGGCACCAGCAAGAACAAAAACATTTAATTTCATATTTCACATTCCTCATATTTAAATATAATCACAGACTAAACACAGGACATAGATCAAAATTTCATATTGTCATATACATCTTAATTTCTGTCCTGTACTCAGGGACATGAACATCATTCCATTGCAGAGATGCTTATCGCTTAGTTTTCGTCAAAAGTGTTGATGGATAACTTTCGAGTCTCCCATCAGAAGGGAGACAGCAGACCCTCGTAACTACTGAGGAACTGAGTGATTTCCCCATCCCTTCAACCAATTTGTATAACTATGAACAATTCTTACAGTTTTTAACCTCCGTATTGCATGTTTCGGCGCAAGATCCTGTTGGGAGTCCGGCAGCTTCACATTGTGCCTGGCACTCGACACGACGTAACTCACAACAAGCATTCCGATTCGGCGAATTTTTACAAACTATTTGATAACCCGTACATGGAGGATAAACTGGATCAGATGGTTCCGCTTCAGTTGCAAATGCTATACCAGCGTTTTTAAATTCTTTGGCCACTGCATTAGCTACTTCACTGTCACCAGCACGCTTTTGCATCTCTTCACCGACTTTACGAAGAAGATCATCGGCGGTTAAGGCGGCAACTGCGGCGGCTCCGGCTTGAAAACCGAACCTAGCGAGGGCTTGGCGACGGGTTAGTTTGGCTTTCTCTGCCGAACTGAGGGATTCTGAGCCTTCTTGAGACTCTACTTTGGCGCGGGCTTCTTCTGCCTCGGCGCTCCACGAACGTTTTGTCCACCACATAACTTTAAAACTCCTATAAACAACTATTCGGACACGGTGCCCTCAGTGGCTTCGGTGCTTTTGGCTCCCTCACCCTCTGCGGACTCTTTTTGCAACTGTAGGACGCGCTGAACCACCATTTCGACGAGACCATGAATATGGTTCTTCTCCTCGTTACGATCAGTCACCGCTTGCGCGACGGTATCTATATACTCGTCGCGATCTTCGATACGCATTCAG
>JAPLCP010000084.1 GCA_026392155.1 Armatimonadota bacterium
CCATGAATCGCTCTTGGCTATGGTGGGGAGCTACCAGCATCTGGTGGGCGGCGAGCCTCATCATTTTTAGCGATCCTGCCGTGAGTTTTGGTCTTGCCTGGATTCTTGCAGTGACTGGCATTGGATTGGCTGTGCTCTGGCTGATCCGTTTTGTTGTGGCTCTGCACAAACCCGAATGGCGGCGGCTCTTGGTGAAGGAGGCAACCGTTGCGATTCTCATGACATGTGTGGCTATCAGCCCTATTGCGCGTCAGATTCGCTTTCGCCTGAGTAAACCTGCGCTCAATGCCTATGCTCGGAATCCGCGAGAGGCCAAAAATGTTACTCTTGGCCTCTACCAGTTCGAGTGGGTTTATAAGACGGAATACGGCTGGTTGTTTGACCTTGGCGATAGTGGACTGTTCGAGACGAGTGGTTTGCTCTACTGTCCTGGTTCACCGCCAACCGACAACCCGGTGACGAAACATGAGCACTGGTACGGCCCTTGGTATCTTCAGAGCATTGACAGAATGCGGTAACTCAGACGGGGAAACCTGGGGCGCACTTGATCTGATAGGCCTGGCCGTGGTGATAGCCGGGGTGGAAGGCGAAGCGGGCGAGGGCGCCGCGTCCGGTGATGATCGGCCCCAAGGCGCTCTTGATCTCTTTTTGGAGCAGCGCTTCGGATGGCTCGTAGATGACTTCTTTTACCTGAGCGGCCGCCGTGGCAAGTGCCTCGGCGACGAGAGCAGGGGTGATCTCTTCGGCAGAGTACGGAAACGGGTTGTCGTTGACCACGCCCTCGGTGGCGGTCTTGGCAACGCGCTCTAGGTTCTCCGGGACGGGCGTGCCCTGGAGCTGGCTCAGAAACCAGATCTCCACCCCGGCGACATGGATCGCCATCTCACCGATAGTCAGTGCGCCCAGATAGAGGCGGAAGTTAAGCTGCTCCTGGCTCATGGCCAGAACTTCTTGGTCGAATCGTCCCCGGCTCAGCTCCCAGGACACAGAAAAATCACTACGCATGCTGCTATTCTACCCGCTTGTGTTTCCGTGTTGTGCTTCCGTGAGCGAGGACGATTTTCTACCACTAATTCTCAGCATGGGCTATTGCTAAATGCGGCAGGAAACCCTTAAAATCAACTTGTAATCAAAGGAGCTTTTTTTATGCCGCTACGTTTTCGTCAAGTCCACCTCGACTTTCACACCTCCCCCGACATTCCTGGCATTGGCGCGGAGTTCGATGCAACGGAGTTCGCGAACACGCTGGAAAAGGCCAGTGTGGACTCCATCACATGCTTTGGGCGCTGCCATCACGGCTGGCTCTACTACGACAGCAAGGCGCATCCGGAGCGCGTTCATCCGCAGCTTGCCAATCGCAATTTACTGCCGGAGCAGATCGCGGCGTGTCATGCGAAGGGGATCCGCGTGCCGATCTACTTGACCGTGCAGTGGGACGACTACACAGCGGAGCGGCACCCGGAGTGGCTGATGATCGATGAAGAGGGGCGGCAGCACGGCACCAAGCCTTTTGAGGCGGGTTTCTACCGTGTGCTGGATGTCTTTCATCCCGGCTACCGGCAGTTTCTCTTTGACCATGTCAAAGACGTGTTTGCGTGTGTCTCTGAAGTCGACGGGCTGTTTTTTGACATCGTCGGAACACGTGTCTCGTTTGCACCGCACTGGATCGCGGCGATGGACGCGGCAGGGCTGAACCCACAAGACGCGTCGGATCGCCAGCGCTTTGCCACGCAGGTGATCCAGGACTGGCAGGCGGAGATGACCGCGTTTGTACGGACGCTCAGCCCGGACTGCACGATTTTCTACAACTCGGGCCATGTTGGGACGCGGCACCGGGGCGAGTCTGAGAGCTACACGCACTGGGAGCTTGAGTCGCTACCCTCGGGTGGGTGGGGGTATCTACACTTCCCGCAGGCCCAGCGCTACGCGAGGACGCTGGGGCTGCCGTGTCTTGGGATGACCGGCAAGTTCCACACGTCGTGGGGGGATTTTCATAGCTTCAAGAACCCGGCGGCGCTGGAGTTCGAGTGCTTCCACATGCTGGCCCTCACGGCTCAGTGCTCGATTGGCGATCAGCTGCATCCGTCAGGCAAGATTGACGCGGCGACCTATGACTTGATCGGGGGGGTCTACGGCCAGGTAAAGCAGAAAGAGCCCTGGTGCGTCGGCGCAACCCCCGTGACCGATGTGGCGCTGATGACCAGCGAGGAGTTCACCGAGTACACACCCAATGGGGGCCGTAACATTGCCCACCTTCACGGCGCGATTCGCCTGCTTCAGGAGCTGGGAGTCCAGTTCGATATCGTGGATAGCCAGTCGGACTGGATGCGCTACAAGCTTCTTATCCTGCCCGACGAAATTCCCTTCGACACCCGAATGTCGTCGAAGCTCGATGCTTTTGTCTACAACGGCGGCACCGTGATTGCCTCGTACAAGTCTGGGCTGGACAGCGAGGGCCAGTTTGCGACCCGTGAGCTGGGCGTGAAGGCGATGGGGGATGCGCCGTTCTCGCCGGACTTTATCGTGCCGGGCAATGGCATTGGGGAGAGCCTTCCTAAGACGGGCCACGTGATGTACCAGAAAGCGCTGGAAGTGGAGCCAAGCAGTGGAGGGAGCGTGCTTTGCTGGACTGAAGTGCCTTACTTCAACCGCACCTGGCGGCACTTCTGCTCGCATGCCCACACACCGTCATCGGGAGAGCGCAAGTACCCCGCAGTCGTGGCGAGCGGCGCAGGAATCTACTTTGCCCATCCGATCTTCCGACAGTACCAGCTCAACGCCCCGCTCTGGGTGAAGACCATGCTCAAAGACGCGATTGCGCAGCTCTTACCCAAGCCCGTGCTGAGCGTCAAAGGCCCGTCGTCGCTGCTGGCTACGCTCAACAAGCAAGAGGCAGAAAACCGGCATATCGTGCACCTTCTCCACTACATCCCCGAGCGGCGTGGGCAGGCCTTTGACGTGATCGAGGACGTGATTCCTGTGCACAACATCGAAGTCACGGCGAGAGTTGGTCGGCCTGTGAGGAGTGTCAAGCTCGTCCCCAGCGGCGAGGTGTTAGAGTTCGTGAGCGAGGCTGGAGCCGTAAAGTTCACCGTCCCAACCATCAATGGCCACGCAATGATCGAGCTCGCGTAGCGTTTTTACGGAACCCAGCGCCTGAGGCCACCGTTATCTGCGGTGGCCTTTTTTGTTTTCTGAGCCGAAAAATAAACTCTCTCTGTGTCTTGACAAACTGACTGACCAGACGGTATTTTAAAAACTGACTGGACGGTCAGAAACTATGCGAAAGCCGGAAAAACTCGAAGAGCTACTCAATGCCGCTCACAATGTCGTCATGCGCGATGGTGTGACGCGCTTGACGCTGGAGCTGGTGGCGCGTGAGGCGGGGGTGAGCAAGGGCGCGGTGCTCTACTACTTCCCCACCAAAAATGCGCTGATCGGTGAGATGATCAAGACCCACTTAGAGCGTAGTCGCCAGCTCTGGATGGACTGTCTGGTAGAGGAACCCGAGGGGGTGCCGGGGCGCATTACCCGTGCCTGGATCAAAAGTGCGCGCGAGTGTGAGGGAACCAAAGTCCCGGAAGGGGCGGGAATGCTAGCTGCTATCGCCAACGATCCCGCACTTTTAAGCATCATCCATGAGCGAATCGCTGTCTGGAAAGCGGAGCTGGAAGGCGATGGTCTTCCGCCGGAGCGCCTGCAAGTGATTCGCTATGCGATGGATGGCATTAAGTTCTGTGAGCTGATGGGAATTGAGCCACCCATCGGCTCAGACCGTGACCAGCTCATTGACTATCTTTTACGACTGGCGACGCCTGGGGGATCGCTTTAAGACTTATGATGAGACATCAACCCAAACTAATTATTGCCTTGCTAGGAGTTGCTCTCCTATCACTCGACAGTGTTCGTGCACAGCAGCAGCAGCTCATGCCCATTCGCTCGCTGGATGAGGCCCTCAAGCTGGCCCACGAGAAAAGCCCGAGCCTACGGCAGTCCAAAGAGCGTGCGCTGAAAACGCAGCAGACCATCAACCAGATTCTCTCTGCGCGAAAGCCACAAGCCAGCGTCCGTGCCAGCTACACGCGGCTCCTGAACGGCGGCTCCGGTTTTGGAGGCGGCGGTGCGGCGGGGGGAGGTGCGGTGCAGAACCCATTTCCCGTTCTGCTTCAAAACAACCCTCCCGGCGTGCAGCCTGTCCAGCTACCTGCCAGCAGCCGTGCGGAGGCCACCCCAACCCCGACCCCTGCGCCCACGGGGGGAGGCGGCTTTGGGAGTGGTGTAGATCTGAACCAGCAGTCCGTGAGCCTGAGCATCACCCAGAACCTGGACCTCGCGGGCGTCATCAAGCTTGCCAACCAGCTCGGGGATCTTGAGCTAGAGGTGCAGGCACTCGACTACCAGCGCCTTCTGATGGACACCAACTTTAATGTCCGTAGCGCCTACTACGGCCTGCTCCGTGCGGAGTCGCTGGTGAAAGTCTCTGCTGCTGCCGTGGCACAGAGTGAAGAGGCGCTCAAAGTGGCTCGCTCGCAGTTCAACGCAGGCACCGTCGCTCAGTTCGATGTCCTCCGCGCCCAGACCCAGCTCGCCAACAACCAGCAGTCGCTGATCTCGGCGCGTAATCAAGTAAATCTCTCCAAAAATGCCTTTGCCAATAGCCTGGGAGTAGACCCAGGAACGCCCGTCGAGCTTGCAGCACCCATGGAGATGAAAGAAAAAGACCCGATCCCGGTGTTTGAGGAGAGCAAGCTGATCGAGGCGGCGTATCAGGCGCGGCCCGAGGCGCGGCAGGCGGAGATCTCGCTGACCAAGGCGGCTAAGAACATCCAGCTCTTTGGACGCGGGCTTGCCCCCTCGCTAGGCGCATCCCTCTCGGCCAACTATAACCCCAATCCTGCGTTTATTAACAATCAGACCACGGGTTCTATCTCTGTAGGCCTGACGGTGCCTCTGAGCGATGGGGGAGCGTCCAAGGCGCAGACTGAGGCGGCTCGATCGGATCAGCGTGCGGCGGAGATTCAGAAAGAACAGTATCGAAACGGGATCAAAGCGGAGGTGCAACAGGCGATTATCGCGCTCCGGGATGCCCATGAGCGCGCCCAGACCGCCTGGGGAGCGGTTGAACAAGCGCGTGAAGCCTATCGCATTGCTCAAGTCCGTTTCCGTGAGGGGGTGGATACCCAGCTTTCTGTCAACGATGCCCAGATCTCGCTTACTCAGTCTGAAACTAATATCGTCAATGCCCGCTATGACTACCTCACCGCGCTGGCCCGCTTAAACCGTGCTTTAGGAAAAGAGTAAATGAAAAATTACGTGAATTATTCCCCCCTAACCCCCGCCCAGCGGGGGGAATATATGGAAAATTCCCTACTGTCCCCCCGCCAGGCGGGGGTTAGGGGGGGGCTGGTCGGCCTCGCGCTCCTCTCGCTGCTGGCCGGATGTGCGCCGCAAACGAAACCGGAAGGAAAGAAGCCAGAGACTGCTGCTGCGGCTACCTCGGGAATGCCGGTGCGGGTGGCGGTTGCGACCGAGAAAGAAGTGACGAAAGCCGTTGCTGTCACGGGCTCGCTGGCCGCCACCGAGACCGTCGAGCTGGGAGCGAAAGTCAGTGCCCGCGTGAGCTTTGTCTCCGCCCGTGAGGGTGAGCCAGTGCGCCGAGGCCAGCTTGTGATCCAGCAAGATACCTCCGACTACGACTCGCAAGTGCGCTCGTCGGAGGCGCAGATCAAGAGTGCGGAAGCGGCGATTAAGAACGCACTGGCCGCTATTGAGAGCGCAAAGTCTGGCTACCAGAGTGCCCAGGTCAAGCTCGATCAGGCGCGCACGAACTTTAAGCTCAGCGGATCACAGAGTGATGTGGGGGTGAAAGATGCCGAGCAGCAGCTAGCCTCGGCGAAGGCTCAGTTGGAGATTGCCAAGAACCCCCAACGCACGCAGGAAGTCTCGGTCGCTGAGAATGGTGTGGCACAGGCACAGGCCAACTATGAGCGTGCTGTCAGTGACCGAAAGCGCTACGAGAACTTGGTGCGTGAGGGAGCGGCAGCGCAGATCACCCTGGATCAGTATGCCACGCAAGAAAAAGTCGCCAAGGCCACACTCGATACAGCCAAGTCGCAGCTAGAGCTTGCTCAGATCGGGGGGCGCGACGCGTCTATCCGTCAGTCGCAGGCCGCCGTGGCCCGTGCGGAGTTTGGGCTGAAGCTGGCAAAGTCTAATGTTCAGCAGACCGATGTCCGTAAAGACGATATCAAGGCCGCTCAGGCAGGAGTGAGCCAGGCAAAAGCGGCGCTTTCCCAGTCCGAGGCGGGATTAAGCTCGGCGCAGGCACAGCTCGCTCAGGCCCGTGCAGGACTCTCTTCGGCGCAGCAGCAAGTCGCCAATACCAAGATCTACTCCTCGCTGGATGGCATTGTCTCCAAGCGTAGCGCTGAAGTTGGGCAGCTTGCCGCGCCGGGGGGCTCACTGCTGAGCATTGTCGCGCTGGACACGGTGTTCTTTGAGGCGCAAGTGCCGGAGACCGAGATCGCGCAGGTGAAGCTGGGAATGGCGGTCGAGGTGAAGGTCGATGCGCTCCCCGGACGGAGCTTCTCGGGAAGTGTCGCCAAGCTCTACCCGACGGGAAGCACGAGTAGCCGGAGCTTTGTGGTGCGTGTTGCGCTCCCCAATCCTGCTCGGACGCTGCGCCCTGGAATGTTTGCTCGTGGCAGTGTGGTGCTAGAGAAGCGGCGCGGCGTGGTGGTCTCCAAAGACGCGCTGGTCAAGAGCGAAGACGGAGCGTTTGCCGTCTTTGTGGCCAAGGGGGATACGGCCGAGCAGCGCAAAGTGACGCTAGGCGTGACAACCGCGGAGACGGCGGAGATTCGAAGCGGTGTGAGTGTGGGCGAGCAAGTGATCGTGGTGGGGCAGACGGCTCTACGAGACGGAGCCGCGATCCGTGTGATCGCAGACGTGGTGAGGAACTAAACGATGTGGCTGACAAATCTTGCGATTAAGCGACCGGTAGCGATCCTGATGCTCATCGGGGCGCTGCTGGTGATGGGCTTGCAGGGATTCTTTAAGATGCCCGCTGAGCAAGACCCCCGTGTCGAGTTTCCCTTTGTGACGGTCAGTACGGTCTACCCCGGCGCGGGGCCGGGCGAGATCGAGACACTCGTCACAAAGCCCATTGAAGATGCTGTCGGCTCGGTCAATGGCGTTAAAAACGTCACCAGCACCAGCCAGCAGGGCATCTCCACAGTGGCGATTGAGTTCTTGCTCTCCACCAACGCCGATGTGGCCGCCGCCGATGTCCGCGGAAAAGTGGATGCTATCCGGGCTCGCCTGCCGCGTGAGGTGGATGCCCCCACGATCCAGAAGGCCAACACCAGCGCCACCCCGATTCTCTACATGGCGATGCGCTCCAAGATCGGGCGCAGCAATAAAGACGTTCGTGACTTGGCCGATAGAGTTGTCAAGGACCAGCTTGGGCAAGTCTCGGGGGTCTCGTCGGTGATTGTGACGGGCGGCGATAAGCGCGAGCTACGTGTTAGCCTAGACAAGAACCGGCTCGATGCCTACGGCCTGACCGTCAGCGAGGTCGCCACTGCGATCCAGAGCCAGAACCTCAATGCTCCCTCGGGACGCGTGACCGAGGGCAATCGCGACTACTCTGTCCGTGTGATCGGCGAGTTCGCCAGCCCCGACGAGCTTCGTGGTCTGCGCTTGAGCTTTGGGGGCAAGAACGGCTCGCCCGATAGAACCATTGCGCTGACGGATCTAGGAACGGTTGAGGACACGATCGCCGAGCGCACCGAGAACGCCTCTCTCTCGCAGCGCTCTGGTGCTGGGCCCCTGCCGGACTCCACCGACACGGTCTCGATCTCCATCCAGAAGACAAGCGAAGGGAACACGGTAGATATTGCCAAGGGGGTTCAAAAGCAGATGCTGACCCTGGCAAAGCTACTCCCGGAAGATATAGAGTTCACCACGACCCAGGACAAAGCGGTTAAGACTGAAGAGAACCTCAAGGATGTGGAGATGACTCTGGTGATCGGGGCACTGCTTGCGATCACGATTGTCTTTTTCTTTCTGCATAACTTCCGGGGGACGCTTATTGTTGCGCTCTCAATCCCCACCTCGATTATTGCCACTTTCCTGGTGATGTACGGCCTTGGCTTCACCCTCAACTCCATGACGCTCCTGGGGCTCTCGCTTGCCGTCGGAATTCTGGTGGACGACTCCATCGTGGTGATCGAGAATATCTACCGCCACCTCGCGATGGGAGAGACACCGGAAGAAGCGGCACGCAATGGGCGCAACGAGATCGGTACCGCCGCGGTTACGATCACGCTCGTGGATGTGGTGATCTTCGTTCCCGTCGCGTTTATGGGCGGCATCGTCGGTCAGTTCTTCCGGAGCTTTGGTTTAACCGTCGCGATCGCCACTCTCTTCTCGCTGTTCATGAGCTTTACTCTTGCCCCGATGCTGGCCTCGCGCTGGTACCGTAAAGGCGAGTATCAAGAGCCGCACGAAGGGTTCTTTGGTGCGATCAACCGCTTCTACGGAAACCTGGAAACGCTCTACGAGCGAGCGCTCACCTGGGCGCTACGTCACCGTGGCTCCGTGGTCTTTATCGGGAACATGGCCCTTGTCTTGGTGATTCTCTGGATCGCGGCGGCAGGCAGTGGCGCGGGTGCGATTAAGATGGCGATGCCGCTGGCGATGATTCAGCTTGCTGTCGGTGCGGCGCTGGTGCTCGCTTCCAAGCTGCGCAAGCGCTTCACCCTAGAGCCAATTGTCACCGCCGCGATTGGTGCGATTGCGACGATTGTCGTGACTGTCCTTGCGGGGCAGCTTGGCAAGCCGCTGGGCTTCCGGTTTGCACCAGGCCAGGATCAAGGACAAGTCGCTCTCAATATCGAGCTTCCGGCGGGAGCGAGCTTGGATGCCACTAGCGGCGTTCTCAAACAGATCGAGAGCCGCCTGCGCGATATCCCGGAGATCCAGTACATCGAGAGCTCTGCGGGCTCGACCGCAGCCGGTGGGTTTCAGGGCGGCGGCAACAACGGCACGAACTTTGGTCAGGTGCGCATTACTCTGACGGATAACATGGGGACACTGGATCGGCTGGAGCTCTGGAAAGACCACTCAGCGCTCCGCACGCGCAGCGATGTGGATATCGCGGGAGTCATTCGTGAGCGTGTCAAAGATATTCCCGGCGCGGATATCAAGACGGCAGAGGTTTCGGGCTTCAACGGAAGCGCGGCTCCTGTGCAGATCGAGATTGTCGGGCCAAGCATGGAGGAGAACGTTGCCAATGCACGAAAAGTGCGCGATATTCTCGCCAAGACTCCGGGCATCTTGACGCCTGACATTAGCTACAAGGCCACCAAACCTGAGGTTCAAGTGGTGTTAGATCGGGAGCGTGCGGCGCAGTTTGGCCTCAGTGTCCAGCAGGTCTCTGGTGCCCTGCGGGATGCGATTGAGGGCAATATCAACGCCAAGTTCCGCGACAACGGCGAGCAGTACGACATTCGTGTGCAGTACGACAAGCTGGATCGGTCGTCGGTGGCGGATGTTGGCAATGTGATTGTCTCCACCAAGGGTGGCCAGCCGATCCGTGTGAGCGACTTGGCGCAGACTTTAGAGGGCCGCGGCCCCACCAAGATTGACCGCAAGAACCGCCAGCGCCAGATCACGGTGACGGCCTACCTTGCGCCCGGTCTGGTGATCGGCAACATGCAGCAGAAGATCGACCCCGAGATCAAGAAGCTGGACTTTGGCAAGGCCAAGTACCAGTGGGGGGGGGAGGCCAACACACTGGCGGAAGAAGGCGTCTACATGGCGACTGCTCTCGTGCTGGCGATCACGCTGGTCTACATGCTCATGGCGGCGCTCTTTAACAACTTCCTCTACCCGCTGATCGTGATGTTCTCGATTCCGCAGGCGCTGGTCGGTGGTCTGCTCGGGCTGATTATCACGGGCAAGTCTCTGAGCATTATCGCGATGATTGGCTTCATTATGCTGATGGGACTCGTGGGTAAGAACGCGATTCTTCTCGTGGACTTCACCAACTCGCTCCGTGAGCGTGGCTACCAACGCGAAGATGCCATCCGCAAGGCGGGCCCGACCCGTCTTCGTCCGATCATCATGACCACCCTGGCGCAGATTCTCGGCGCGATGCCCATTGCCATGGCACTAGGAAAAGGCTCGGAGTTCCGTCAGCCCCTGGGAATCGTGGTCGTCGGTGGCTTGTGCCTCTCCGCACTTCTGACGCTCTTAGTCATCCCGTGTGTCTACACCGTCTTCGACGACATCGGCGAGGGCATCGGGCGGCTGAAAAAACGGATCACGCGGCGGTAACATATGGGCGCATGAGAGCGGGCGGCTAAAGCGGCCCGCTGATGCGGCAAGCAGGCTAAAGCCCGCTCCAGAGTTTAGTGCTCTGGGGCGGGCTTTTTCTTGTAGAATGGCGTATGGAGACGGCCAAGGGTTTTCTGTATTTCACGGGGCAGTTTTATCGTCGCAGCCGGACGAAAAAGGGCACGCTGGATGCACTGGGGCCGTACCGGCTCTGGCGGATTCGCCCCGATGGCACGGGCCTTAAGGCGCTGACCGATAGCAAGCAAGATGCGCTGATGACGGCGCTGGGCGCGGATCGAAACGGGGTCTATCTGGAGCGTGGGAAGCGCTTTGGGAGCGGGAACAGGCTCCACTACCTATCTCTGCGCGACGGCACGCTGAAGCGTTGTGCAGAGCTGCAGAAGTTCTCAGCGGGTCATTTCTCCTCCAACGGTCGCTTTGTGGCAAATACCAGTCAAGTCTATGACCTTCAGACAGGGAAAAAGCACGAGTTCTCCGAAGACACGATTGGCTATGCTTGGTCGCCGGATAGCAAGCGGCTCTATCTGCTGGACTATGCGAGGCGTGCGACAATTCTAGAGCTTGCCACTGGCAAAGAGTCTCCTGCTCCTGCTTTGTATAACTGTAACTGGCTTCCTGATGGCACTCTAGTGGGTGATAGTCGGCAGGAGTTCCAGGGACAGTTCCCGCTCTTGGTTCTACGTCCCGGCGCAACGAGCCTAGAGAAGCGGATGTTGAAGCCACTTGGTGAGAGAGACTGGACGGTGGGTGTCAGCCTCTTTGAGCCGCGTTATCGATGGTGGCATCCGATCCCAGGAAAATCAGACTTACTGGTGGCTGAGACGCTCGGCTCAATGTCCGATGGAGCGCACTACACCTCCGTCTTGGTGGATCTAAAGCAGCGCACTTGGAAGCCTCTCTCGCGAGGGCGGCTGGTCGGTATCAGCCCGGATGGCAAGCACATCGCCACCGCCGAAGAGGAGTGGATCGGGGAATACAAGCGCGGCGGGCGGCGCTGTGGGGCACTGGAGATCATCACGCTCGCCACCGGAAGACACCGTGCGATTACCACCAATCTTGTCTCCATCATGGGAGGCTTTTGGCGATGAAAGCGTAGAAAATCTCAGAGTGCTTTCTCTGCAGTTCTCTGATAATCGGGTAGAATAAAATCTAAGGAGAATTGGCGATGAGGCAAGATGTTTTTCTAATCGGTGCTGCTCTCTGCGGAATAACCGCACCCGTGCAAGCACAGAGTGAGACCCTGGATTTAGTCACTTTTACGCCTCCCAAGGGGTGGACGCGTGAGGCGCTGAAAAATGTGGTCAGCTTTACCCAGGTTGACAATGCGAAGAAAACCTGGTGCCGAATCACGGTTTATAGCTCCACGGCCAGTAAGGGGAGCCTTGCAGCAGACTTTGAGAGTGAGTGGCAAGAGCTTGTTGCCAAGTCCTACAATCCCAAAGCAAGCCCCGAAAAAGCGGTACCACAGAAGCGCAATGGCTGGGAGCTGCAGACAGGCACGGGGAGCTTTCCCTATTCCGGGGAGGAGGCAAGCGTACAGCTGGTTACTGCCAGCGCGGG
>JAPLCP010000012.1 GCA_026392155.1 Armatimonadota bacterium
CTTTGTTCCTTTCGTCAAGGGGGTATGCTCCCCCTCTGTCAAATGTAAAGACTAATGCGGGCGGTGGTACTAATTTTGGGGTGCAGCCCACTACCTGATGATTGCGATGAAATGATGTTGTGGATTTTATAAAAGAATCAAGCATTTTCATGGTTGTCAATCAGGTATGTAAAGATTGGCCCGTGCGGAACCATCTTTGAAAGTGACGTGCCACTGATCTGGAAAGGCAGCGAAGAACTCCTCTTGGTGTGATACTACAATCACCCGCTTTAGAATATTACCCAGTCGGTGCAGCTCTTCGATCATCTGCTCCCGGTTCTCCTTGTCGAGGCTTCCGAAACCCTCGTCAATAATCACTGACTCCACACCACCTGCTGCGTTCTTCGCCGCGTACTGGCCCACTCCCAGAGCAAGGGCTACAGCCAAACGGAACTTCTGGCTCCCCGAGATGGCTTTCACATCCAGCCACTCCTGGGTCTTTTCCGTATCACGGACACGGAGATCAAGTGCATCATCGGAATCTGGGTTCCGATCCAGATAGAGCGTTCCTTGGGAGAGGCGTTGGACAATCGTATTCGCGTAGTGCACAATGGTCTTCTCTGCCTCGGCCCGCAAGTGTTTCTGAAGGAACTTCTCCCCAAGCCGGTCTGCCAGAAGCCGATGCGCCCGAGCACTCCGAGATACCTCATCTAAGCTCTGAGTCATAGTGATATAGCTATCCCACGTCTGCCGAAGTTGGTTCTGGCCGTCACGGGCCCTATCGCGCCGGTTCTCTGCATGCTTTCTGGCGTCGCCCACAGTCTTCCGCTCTCCCTTCAGAAGCTCCTCTGCGGTCTCCAGAGATCCCGATGCCCAGTCAACAGGAAGCTTGGTCTTTGCGTCTTTGATTTGCTGCTCGAAGCCTGTTGCATTGCCTGCCCCCTTGCGAGCGATTGCCAATTTCTCCCAGGCAGGCTTATCGGTTTTGAGGAGGTTCCCCTCATCTTTCCACCCAGTAACTTCCGCTGCGGTCGGTGGCATAGTAGGTAGAGTGTACGCTTCGACGGCAACTAGAAGAGCCTTGGCTTCCGCGATCCGTCCCTCCGTATATTTCTGCTCTTTCTGTGCGATGGCTTGCTCCTGCTCAATCCTCTGAATCTGGCTATCTAGGGCGCTCATGTTGTCACGGATCGCTTGGAGGTCAGCTCTCGCCGTATCCCGTGCCTGTCGTGCATTCTTTGACACGTCTTTTGCTTGGGCAATACGCGCGTCAAGGTCTTTAAGTTGTTGAGCTACCTTGAGTTTCTCAGTGGCGATCAGGTCTGCGCTAAGAGGGCGATCACAAATCGCGCAGGTTGCTGTGTTGCTGTTATCCTCAAGGAGCTTTTTGCGATCCTCAAGATGCTTCCGCTCACCTGAAAGCGAAGCTGGGACTTTTGCCGCTTCCGTGTAGGCATCCTCAGCATCCGAAAGGTTCTTTTCGGTAGGCTCCAGGGTAGCCACGAGCGCAGTGCGGCTCTCGAAAAGCTGAGACAGTTCCTGACTGGCACTCTCCTCTCTCTTCTTTGCTTGGGTTGCTCGCTCGTTCTCCTCGCTCCATATCTTAAGTGGAGAGAAAATCTCCCGGAGCAGTTCAAAGCGCACTTGTTTCTTGTCTAGCTCCTCGGCTCGTTCCAGAACCGTGCGGAACTCACCTTGTTGTTGAGTCCATTGTGCGAGTTTCTGAGCTGCCTCTTTCCAAGTCGTGAGATGGACACCATACTCCGTCAGTTTTTCTAGTGTCTTGCTATGGGCCGTTATCTCACCTTCAGCCTCTTGGTGCACAACCGTGAGCCGGTCTAGCAGGGCCGGAACGTAGCTCTCCCAGGTTCCTTCCGCGAAGGGGAACTCCGCTGGGGAGAGTCCAAGGTCTGTCACGAGAGTTGTCGCCGCTTGCCGCAGGGATACTTGTGCTTTTGTCACATCGCCTTGAAGCTGTGCTTTCTGGCCTTCCAGCTTCTTCGCACGATCTGCGACTAAACCCTTGAGGGTATTGTACGGAGCCATACCGACGACTTTGTCTACAAAGTCCCGGCGGATCTTGGCATCTGCATCAAGAAACGCGTCCGCTTTTCCCTGTTTCAGGAGAGCAACTAGTTCAAAGGTTTCTTTATTCAGAGGGAAGTTCTGCCCAATCCATTCTTTGATATCTAGTTTTTGCCCTTTACCTGCGAGTGTCCGACCCGCCGCGACATCGATAATCTCGTAGGTGGAGCCACTCCCAAAGGTGCGTTTTGCTCGGTAGACCGTACCCGCAAGATCGAAATCGAACTCAACAACAGCGTCTTGTTTGTTTGCCCTAGCCTCCTTATTCCAATAGCCCTCAACGACGCGGCCTCCGAAACGCCCGTCACCAAAAAGAGCAAAGGTGATGGCATCGAAGATGGTGGACTTACCGACACCGTTACGTCCGCTGAGCATCCAGAGGTTGCGGCCATTGAAGTCAATGACTGCCTCGTCCCGGTAGCTAAGAAATCCTTTTACTCGTACTCGAAGGGGAACCATGATCTTATCCTTTCCACTGTGCGGTGAGCGTCTCGTCAGTCAATAGTTGCTCTGCGAGCGTGATAACGTCGCGTTTATCTTCCTCGGAGGGATAGGTTGCGACGCCCTTCAGATACTCCAAGATTGTTGCCATCTCATCGCCGGATCGCGCAGGGGCTAGCTCGGTGGCATCAGGAGTGGTCTCGTTTCCGATGCGCTCTTCTTCACCGAAGTACCACCGCGGGAAGATCGTACGAATCTTCTGGTGGAGAATGAAGGGATCGGGGAACACCTGAGGATCGTATTTGAGAATGTACTTAAATACCGATGACTTGGCATCCGGGAACCGTTCTTCCAGTCCTTCAATCTCCTCGGGCGCGATCGTCAGGACATGGAGTGCCGGGCCGCCAATCGGGAGCCATGCCGGGTCGCCAACACGGCTCTTTCCTTGCACCTCGAAGAGATAGACACCTTTCTCTTGGCCCGACTCTCCCGCATCCAAGGGCAACAAAGAACCCGAGTAAAGCTGGTGCTTCGAACCCGCCACGACGGGTTGGTGTTTGTGGATATGCCCGTAGGCGCTGTAGATAAAGTGGTCGGGTAGGTCGATGGAGTCCAAGATGACATCGTGTTGGTCGCTTGCCTGAAAAAGCTCGCTGTCCGAGATGCCCCGCACCTGGGCGTGGGCTACCAGAACGGCCGGAAGTGTCGCCTTAATCCTCGTCTCTTCTAGGCGCTTGAAGCGATGCCGGTATGTTTCCAGCATCAGGCGATTGCGCTCTTCGATACTGGAGTATTGTTCTAGCTTCTCCCCCAGGAGATAGGCACGCTGGGTGGGGTAGGGCATCAGGACGAACTGGACGATCGTATCGCCCTTGTCCCGCAGCGTTACCACCCGCGGGTTAGGAGCCAGGTAGAAGCGCCCGGCAGGGTAGATTTCATTGTCAACCTCCGCTCGATCAAAGAGCCCCGAGGCATCACGGAGCGTTTCAAAGAACGGCTCGCTGTCATGGTTGCCGGAGATGGCAAGCACGGTTCCTCCACGCTTCAAGAAGGGTGTGAACGTCGCGCTCAGAAACTTAGTCGAGGCCGCGAGCTGCTCCCGGGTTTCTCCGCCCTTGAAGAGGTCTCCTGCGATCAGGAGAACATCTACCTGGTGCTCGTCAAGAAGCCCGGCGATCTTGCGTACGGCGGCCTCCAGATCCTCTTTCAAAGAAACCCGCCCGAGGCGGTGGTTCAGGTGCCAGTCGGCAGTATGTAAAATGCGCATGGGAATCTCCTAATCGTCAATGAATTCGTCGTGCTCGGCCTGGGCCGCCTCGGAAAGTGCTTCTTCCTCTGCCTCTTCGCGCCGCATGGCCCAGGCAGGGAAAGGAACCAAGACGTGGAGCGGCTCGCGGAAGTTGTCTTGGATCACCAGCTTCTCCGAGGGGAGCAGAGAGTCCGCTTTCTGCTTGGCCGCTCCCGAGAGCCCGCTCCAGACCGACTTACTCAGCTCCAGCATGCTGGTCTTGCCCAGCGCCTTGATTCCTGCGTTCTCAATCACCCGCTCGGAGACCATTGAGGCTTGCTGTTGCGCCCCAAAGAGAATCACTCCCTGAGAGCGCATCTCCGCCGCCACTTGCTCAATGAGCTTGGTGATCGGGTCTCGGCCTGAGCGTGGGGCGAAGCGGTTGAGCTCATCAAGAACAATCAAGTACTTCAAGCCATTCACAGGAGCATAGGTGCGGGCATGGACGACCTGCTGGAGCACCGCTGCGACTACGAACCGCGCCATCGGGCCAGCGCCTGCTAATGTGCTTAGGTCAATCACTTGTGGATCGGTGGTCTCGCCCTTGCGCACATCGAGCGGATTTCCACGGGGGGAATCACGTCGGAGCACGCCGCGGCTGTCCTGTACGATACGCTGGAGCCGCCTGTGGAACTTACGGATCGTCCCTGGCTGATGCTGCTGGCCAACAGCACCTTGTACTAACTTTTCATTTCGAAACCAGTCCAGTAGGTCATGTAGGTTCTTCTGCTGTACATCTGTTTTCGGAACCATCTTGATGCTGCCGTCGGGCTGTGTCCGGTCATCAGCAAGATAGGCGATCAGGTCGAATAGAAGCACACTGAAGTTATCGTTGTTGGTGTCTTCCTCGGAAAACAAGTAGGTGAAAAGGTCACTTTCGAGTAAATCAGCAAGACCCCAGCTATAGGGCAGTACTCCTTCACGCTGCGTCATCCAGGGAGTCTCTCCGCTGGGACGCTGTGGGGCGTAGTAGGTGACCTTATCGAAGGGCTGAGGCTCTGGCACTCCAACTTGCTCCCAAGCCCCGCCATGTTTTTGGGGATCGAAGCGACGGCTGGCGCGATCCAGATAGAACAGGTCGAAGTTTTTGACGTTGAAAATGATCGGGACAATCTTGAGGCGCTCTTTGCTGGAAGGTTTCTCCTTTGCTTGGCGGCGTGCCTCACGGAGCAGCATGTACACTGAGAACATCAAGAAACTCGACTTGGTCCCACGCCCCGCCGCACCGTTCACGTTCATGTGGCCACCGTTGGCTCCCAGAAGATAGTCTGTATCGATCCGGCCTGGCCCTGCGGTCACGTCGCCCCCGTTGCGGATCAGTCCGACTGTCAGAGGATTCTCCACGTCGTCACCCTCATAGGCGTTTCGCGCCTCGTCGTCGGTTGCCAGGAAGACCTTGCTCCGCTCACGGGGCGGGGTGGCACGGGGCGGTGTCACCTGGAGCACCGTTGCCTTGGCGTAGGTCATGCCCTCAGTAGAAAACGGGGGGTCTTGGGTGAGGTCACCGTCGGCTTCGTCCACCTCGTGCCCCATTCCACGACGACGGCTATTGCGATGCACTTCATCCACCATGGCTTGGTAAGTGATCGTCTGCCCCGCGATCTCACTGACCACCGTCACGATTTGCCCCACCTCGACCAGAACCCCGTCCGGCACCCAGAAGGGGAACTGGCGGCTGGTGGCTTCCTGCCCGGGCGGCGATGCTACTTTCCCGATGACTTGTCTGCCATTCTCTATGACCGGCCCACGCTGGCGTGTGGCGGGAAGCATGCCATCCCACGCCGAGGTTGTTTTGTTGTCTGAACTCATCTCTTCTCTCCTAAATCCGTGTCAGGTGGTAGAACTCGTTTACCACCCGCTCTGAGGGGCAAAAGCATGCGCCAAGGCTGTCTTCGGCGCGCTGTATCGGCATCAGGGTCACTGCTGCTCGCCCGTAGGTGCTGTCACGTGTTTGGTAGTGTGCCACTGCTCGTGAGAGCTGATCTGCGAAGCCTCCTGGCTGAAAGCCCGCGGCCTTTCCAATCTCTTTCTCGAAGAAGGCATGGTGTACTTCGATTCGGACAATGCCTTCATGGGGAGCACCAGCACTCTGGCTACCCAACCGGACGTACCAAGTTAAGACACGCATATTTTTCGAGGTGATAAGGAAGGCTGGGGTACGCTCAAGCGGCTTCAGCCGTGCGAAGATACGCCAGCCCTCTTCGTGCAAATAGTCCCAGCGGTGGTGGGTCTTGATCACACCGTAGAGGGGCGCATCATTGGGGAATGCTCCCTGATGATCTGCAAGGCGTCCATCCGTGATTGTGGGCAAGTACGGTTTGCTCCGCCCCCGGATTGCTTGTTGCTCTAGGCGAAACATCTCTTCCTGGGATCTGTTGTTGACCATCTTCTGGAGCGTTTCAAAGTCAAAGGGAAAGACGTCTCCCCGTCGCCGAGCAATGAGCAAGCGAAAGCCTTGTGCCTGAAGAACCGCCGCGAAGCTCTCCACATCCAACCAGGGAAAGAGCCCTGCCTCGAAGCAGACCACCCGCTCCACAGGGCGCATCTCCGCTTCCAGACTGAGCTCACCTAAAGCGGCGGGCTCGCCTGATGCGACAGCTCGAAGCGCCGTAGCTCCGACTTGGCCTACCCAAACGGGAACGGGGTAGCCGTCGGGCGTCTCCATCCAAGCTGCTGTTAGCCCGACTTTCTTGCCATCTACGAAGCGACGGGGCATCCAGTGCCATGTCGCCGGAGGAACGATTGGGCATCGTGCCTGAGTGGACAGAGCTTGCCACTGATCCAAGGGGAGCTCGTACTCGCGGTCGAAGGTATCTTCTGTAGCCTCTTCGTCGTTGTCGGGAGTCGCCAGTGAGATACCGGCCACTCCGGAGAAATCGCCGTAGCTCGCTGCTCGGCGGCCATTGAAGCGTTGCATAAACTCCATTTAGATCGCCTCCATGTCTATCTTCAGGTCGCCCAGACGCTTCAGCATTGCTTCACGACTTACCAGCATCTGCATCGCCAGCTCCTCGGCAAGCCCTGGACCCCAGAACCCTTCACACTTACCTTTATCTGCCAAGTCGCGCACGACGGCTTCGGGGAGTAGGAGCTCCGCCGCAAACTGGTTTGCCTCGCTCTCACGCTCCAGATGCGCTTTCTCCTCGTCTCCTTCCTCGACGCCAAAGCGATCATGGAACACCTCAGCCTCAGGGGAGAAGTGAAGACGGATATGCCCGAGCTCGTGGGCGAGGGAGAAGCGACGGCGGACCAGCACATCTTCCCGGCGCAGGAAGACATGGGCCATTGATCCTCCTGCGATGTACAGAAAACCTGAGAGCGGAGTGGTGTTAGTGACTCCAGCAGGAAATGGCTCCCGCAACCCACCCTTTTGCATCAAGTGCTTCTCAGCCAGATCAGAAGTCAGCCCGGGTAGCTCTGTCCAGAGGATGGCCATGTTATCCAGAAGTGGCCCCAAGGGAGCTATGGGGAAGGCAACCGAAGGCGGGGGGATATCGCACTCGTTGTAGAGCGCCTCGATGGCAGCAAGGATCTCGCTTCGTGTCATGAGTCTCTCTCCTCACCCAGAAGTCGCTTGCGCTCCCGAACACGTCGCGCGGCGATAAGGCGCTGTTCCTGCCGCCCCGAGGCAAGATGGAACGCCGCTTCATGGAACCTCTGATCGAACCAGCGGCCTAAATTCACTCCTAAGCGCTGAAGTAGGCTCCGGACACTGCGAGGGCTTAGCGTCTCTGGAAGCACTTCATCAACCTTGGTCAAGCTGTTCAGTGTCTCCACCGATTGGTCACGCTCGCGACCGCTTATCTCAGAGCGCAGCCGACTTGCGACCTCCGCAACGGTAACAGGAAGAATTTCCTCTTCGTCTGCGAATGCTGAGGCATCTTCTGGCCGATCAAGAACCCGACCTTCGAAATGACTATTGAGCAGAACCCGTACATCGGTTACGCTACGCTCCATCTCCAGAGAGTAGGCTGTTTGCGCCTCGGCAAAGAACTCGCGCCCGGCAGCCTCGTGGATCTCCAATAATGCAGCCTCCAGATCACCATTGCCTGATGCAGCGCTGCAAAGCTGCTCTTGGGTCTCCAGATCACCGCTGAGAAGCGCCTCAGTGTAGCGCAGTAAGAATTTCTCTCGGTCGTTGTTCATCGTGAACCTCTCACGGAAATAATTCGCTCCATTTGCTCCGCCTGCTGCCGAGCACGATTCAGAGCGCGTAAAAGCCGCATGCGGGCCGTGCCTGCCGCAATTCCCAAAAGCGTCCCAATCTCTTCGGAGGGTAACTCTTCAACAATGGCGAGCTGAAGAATCTCCCGATCATCCTGGGAAAGACGCTCAAATAAATCCTGCACCCAGGCGCGATTGGCTACTGAGTCTGCAAAGTCGCTTGTCTGTGCCTCCTGTAGAGTCTCCAGAAAATCCACATCGGAGTCTGCTGAGATAGTTCGTTTCGCATACCCATCGTATTGCTGCTTCAGGCAGTTGCGAGCGATTCCAAGAAACCAGAGACGAAAGGGGCGAGTCGAGTCAAACGTACTGGATTTGATCAGAGCGACCTCAGCCGTTTGGGACAGAAGCTCGTGGGCGAGCTCTTCACGTTTTTGTGGCGTTGATCCTCTATGTGCGACGAGTGACCGTAGATCGTTAAGAAGATCTTTCGACTGTTTATCTAACGCTTCTCGAACTGTATCCTGCATGGTTAGTATTCCTACGCGGCGAACCTTTCCGCTTTGTACGACTACTATTCCAGTGAGTACAGGACTTTGTCACAGGGAAACATAAGTTTTACTGAATTATTACCTTACAGATGAACTACATATAACATGAGGTGCTGATAGTGAACCTAAATCTGTAGTCCCGTTGATTGAGTTGTCATAGTGTTTTCATACCGTCTCGAAGGTTCTCAGTTGCCCATTGAAGTTATGGATCTGATTGTCGTACTCAAGACTACCAATGGCAGCCTCGATCCTCTCGCGGATAGCCGATCCGGTCGTTCCGTAGCCTAGGACGCGGGCGGTCTCAGCTGTCAGCTCTTCCAGGCGCATGCCTATGCCGTTGCGTAGCACGGCATAGACGACTTTCTCCAACTCTTCGGGGGCGATCTGCTCGATGGCGCGCGGTTCCTCTCCAGGCGCAGGGATGCGGGCGGGTGGGTCTTCCATCCCATCCAGCCAGAGGAATCCCCCCTTCTCCTTGACTCTTCCCGCGTTACTTAGAAGCGCTATGGAGGCGTCGGCGATGCGCTGGATTTGCTTACCTGCCCGGCTTAGCCCTGCCGCTCGGCAAAGCCGAACCGCTACTGTAGGGATCGCTACCGGCCCTTCGGTTCGCACCAGAGAATCGACGAACTCCGCGCGGGCGATGGCGTTGTGCTGGTATTCCCCGTAGAGCGTATCGGTTCCCCCGGGCAGGGTGAGGTTCTGCGCCGCAGCGAAATAGCTCAGGCCAGGCAGTGGGCCGCTCTCCGCCGCGCTAGTAACATCCGGAGGTTCTTCCTCGTTGGACTCTGGCTCTGAGGCTGGGGAGGCTTCCTCTTCTTCGGCAGCGGGCATCACCGGCTCTTCTGCATCCGTCTGGGTCATGGCCCGTTCTAAAGCTTCGAGTGCCTTAGCTGGATCACGTATCCAGTCGGCGGACCAGAGGCGGTAAAGTCGCCAGCCCAGGCTCTTCAACACGTCGGCACGTAGCCACTCCCGAGCACGTACGGTTTCGCCGCTGGTGTAATTTTCACTATCGCACTCGATCCCGAGCAGGAACCTATCCGGGTTTTCGGGATCGCGTACGGCCAGATCAATATGGTATTCGGAGAGCCCTACCTGTCTCTGGATCAAATGCCCACGTGCTTCAAGCGCCTGAGCCACTGCTTCGACTAAGGAGTCGTCCGTATCGGTATTGCTCACCACTCCAGCGAGAGAGGCACTTCTAGCGTAGCTCAGATAGGCCTGCAGAAGCCGCGCACCTTCCGAGGCGGTATCTGCGAGTCGGATTTCTTCCGGTAGGAGGCTTGACACTACTGTGACATGTTCCCGCGCACGAGTGATGGCAACATTGAGCCGCCGCCCGCCGCCGTCTCGGTTGATCGGCCCGAAGAGCATCCGTGCGCGTCCATCTTCCCACTTGCCGTATCCAATGGAGAGAAAGATCGCATCACGCTCGTCGCCCTGGACGTTTTCGATATTCTTGACGAAGAACCCATCAGGCCTATCCTCGTTCAGTAGTGAAGCCAGGGTGCTGTCCAACATGGTTCGCTGTTCAATGGCGGCGCGGATGCAATCCTGCTGCGCTTCGCTCATCGTGATGACCCCGACCGAGCGCCCAGGATTCTTCCGCACATAATCCTCCACCAGGGTTGCTACTCGCTCCGCCTCGATGGGATTGTTGCGCGGCTTGCCCTTGCCCCCGTAGTACACAGCGTCCGCAACGTACTCAAACGACACCGCTGTCGCTTGTCGCGACGAGGGGAATGTCGCCAGGCGGCTTTCGTAGAAGTTGCGGCGCGAGAAGTCGATGAGGGACTCGTGCTTGCTCCGATAGTGCCAAGTAAGATAGAACTCCCGATCCGGTGAGAGGACAGCGGCGGCGGCGTTCAGAATGCTCTCATACTCGCGGGCATCTGAAGCTTGTGCCTCTTCATCGTCTTCCTCCCCATCACCGTCCTGCATTCCCTTGAAGAACGAGGTGGGCGGGAGCTGTTTGGAATCGCCCGCGATCACCGCTTGCCCAGCGCGGAGCAGAGGGCCAAGGGCATACTCGGGGAAGATCTGAGAAGCCTCATCGAAGATGACGATATCAAACTGAATCCGATCCGGGTCAAGAAATAAGCTCACAGAGAGTGGACTCATCATTAGGCAGGGCTTGAGTCGAAAGAGAAGGTTCGGGATCTCTGCCAGGATTTTCCGCACTGAGGCCCGCGGACGCTTCTGCTTAAGAATCCTTTGGAGAAAGCCGACTTCCCCAGTGCGGGCTGAGGTAGTCTGAACAAGCTCACGTCGCTCTCGTGCATTTGCTTTTACGCGGTTCGCATTGATAGAGATAAGACGCCGGTCAAGCTGTGTGAACTTGGCCGCTAGGGGGACATACTCTGCCGAGGATAAGGTGTTGAGCTCTGGGGATCTTGCAGTGATCACATCCAACCAGCGCTGATAGAACGCACGGGAAAATATGAGCGGGACTTGCTCGGCGGGTGGAGCACGACGGATCATCACCTCGGAAAAGGAGAGTAGCCCTAGACGCTCACAATCTCGGCGACAGTTTTGAAACGCTAGCCAGCGCTCCAGCTGAGACAATGCTCCCTCTGAATCGCATAGGTGGCAAAAGGAGCCTGGTCAAACAAGGTGAGAAGATCAAGGAGAACCCTATCTAGCTCTCGGCGCAGTGGCCGTATTGTCTCCACTAACTGAGCTGACTGGTAGACAATATCATCATCCTGCCCTGATCCTGCTGCTAAAACCGCCCGTGAAAGTGGCTGTTTCTTCTCGGTAAAGAGCCGTCGCAGGCGCTCGGCATTATCGAGAGCACTCAGAACCGTTTGCCAGTCTGTCTCCAGCCCCTGGAAGAGATGGGCATAGTCCTCTTGAAGCTTTGTGCTCTCTTGGGTAATAGAGTGATCTTGCTCAACCAGCACTTGTGCCTCCCGAAGAGAAGCTCGTAGGGTCGTGGCATCTTTGTTAGGTACCAGGTGTACTGCCTGTACTTGCTGTCGCGCCCGCACATAGCTGACGATACTTTCCCGGATTTGGAGGAGGCTTGTTGCCATATCCAGTAAAGGAAGCTGTGAAGTAGGCTGTGCATCGCTGCCGGGGACGTGTAGCTGCCTCGCGACATCGGCAACGGCTTGCTCACATGCCGCTAAATGCTGCGCCATCAGCTGGTATTGCTCACGGAGCTCTGCTATCGCCGAACCCGAGCGAACCAGGCGCTCCTGAAGCTCCTGTGGGACATTGCCACTGAGGGCGGTCACAATGGTATTAGTGCGATCCAAAGCCTCCTGAAGCTCGCTCCAGTCGGTCTGCTCGCCACGGTAGCGCACCCCAAAAGCAGTCTGTAGCTCGGTGGCCCGACTTGCTAGCTCATGTTCTAGCTCAAGAGCCGTGCAGCCATGGCGCAAGTCTTCAGCAATATCTCGGCCTTTTAAACTTTGTCCTGGTTGGAGCGTCGCACGTAAGGTACGGCAATCCTGGCGATAGGCTCCCTTGAAGACCCGTGCCCACGAGGTGTAGTCACTCTGAAAGCGCCCCTGCATAGCCTTTAGATCAAGCGGATAGAAAGCCTCGGTGTAGGTCTCCCCGATTTGATTGCGCTCACTGCGGTTCTTTTGGTGGAGACTCTGAGCGTCGCTCCGCTGTTTCGCGAGAGTGATGTAACTGCCGTTTAAAAACCAGTGTGTGAGCGGTCGAGGGTCTTCGAGAGCAAGCTGAACGACTTGCGCATTTGCCTGGCTTTGAGCCAGAGTCTGAGGAATGGGGAGACCACACTGCTGAGCAAGCCGCCCCGAGCTCTGGAGGAGTCTCTGTATCGCTTCCATCGCGGTGCGGCATGCCTTTTCGGCACTGGCATATGCTTCCTCAGTAACATCTGCCCAACGCTCCGCGAAAGCTGGTTGCAAGGTAGGCTCGACTCTGGCCGTTAGTCCCTCGATCAGCTCCTGGTGCGGTAGCTCCAGGACTTCCGGTAAGCAGATCTCTAGGAGCGCTTTTCGCCGCGTGGTGAATAAACGAAACCGCTCTCGTGTCGCCATGGCGAGCTGACGTAGCTCCGCAAGATGCTGCTCTGTTCCGGTGAGCCAAGCCACGGGGGGGCGTGACGATTCTTGAAGCTGACGCGTGACATCTTGGAGCCACTCGGTATCTGAGGGCGTTAGAGAGTCATTTATCGATCCGGGTAGTCCAAAGATTTGCCACAGAATCTCCGTGCCTTCTTCAAGTGCATCGGTGACCTTTAAGAGATCATTTACGGTGTCGCGCACATGGGTATGGAGCTCTTGTGTGTACCTCTCCGCTTTAACCCCTCGCCAAGGATGATTCTCGACCCTGGAAAATAGATCGTAGAAGCTTGCCAAGCGAGTAGCCAGTTGCTCCTGTTGGTGGAAGAGGTCGTTGTCTGTCTCTTCGACATCTAAGGCAAAGAAAACATCGGGCACCTCAGCCAATGTTGCGACCCGCCCTCGCACCTCATAGACCGATATTCCAAGAGGCTCTCGTGTCCGGTGGAGTGCATCAACGGATTGGTGGAAGCCATCGCGGAGCGTTGTCATGATACTCAGCTCCGCCGGATTGACCTTGGGCGCTCGAATCGTCTCTTCTAGCGCGTGGCGCAGCTGCTCCATCACCTCATGCTTACTGGCTTTGTGGCTGTGCGCTTCGAGGCAAAGATCCGCAAGCCCATGTGCCTGAAGGCGCTTATAGACTGCCTCCAAAGCTGCCATTTTCTCGGAGACAAAGAGAACACGCTTGCCATCCGCAATACAGGTAGCGATGAGGTTGGTGATGGTCTGGGTCTTACCCGTTCCCGGCGGCCCTTGGATCACAAGGCTTCGGTTGTAGCGGGCGGCTAGGATCGCTTTTTCCTGACTCGGGTCGGCAGGGAGTACATGAAAAGCCATCTGCGGAGGCTCCGTGTCAGGGAGGGGGACTTCCGGATAGAGCTGGGCCTCCTGGAGGCGCAGATTCTCGGCCTGCTCCGTGTCACCTGCGATAGCAGCTATCAAAGGGTGGCGTCGCAGCTCCGCCATTCGCTGATCAAGTTCCTCATACATGACGAGGTTCAGGAAGGAGAAGCGCCCCAGAAGGCACTCGTTTTCCACAACACGCCAACCAGGACGCTTGGCAACGAGTTTTGCCAAAGACGCCAGATAAGTGCTTGGTGAGAAGCCATCGTCTAGGCTATCTTCAGGCACGGATAAGTCAAAGTTCACATCTGACTTGGAAAGTCGGAAACGTAGGGTTGGGTTTAGGCGGGGCTCATCTTCGAACCGCCCGAGCAAAAAACCATCGCCTTCAGAGCTACGCTCCAAGCTGACAGGTAGCAGAAGGATAGGAGAACGAATACTTGTGCCGATACCTGGATCGCTCCACTCTAACACTCCCACGGCAATAAAGAGAGAGTTGACTCCCTGCTCGTTGAGGCTGAGGCGCGATTTGAGCCGGAGGCCGTTCAGTGTTCGGTAACTGGCGGCATCGACCGCTCGGTCACGCGGCTTCAGTTCGCGCCGGATCTCCGTACCTGGTATTTTCTCTGGAACGAAGCAGAGCTGCTTGTTTCCTTGGGCGGGTAATTCCCATATCTGGTCGGGGGTATCACTTAGCGTAATGACGGAGCGGGTAGGCAGGGAAAGTAAAGGATTACGCCTGGTAAGGTCAATCAATGCGTCTTTCCAGGCAGTCAGCTTACGGGTTACAAGATCCTGGCTCATGATTTGTCAGTGTACCCAAATCTTGGGACTGGGGATGCTATCTGTGCGGCGAAACAAGGGCAGCGACATATTGACTCCCAGATTTTTACAGGAAATTCTGCTTAACTGGTAGTCCGTAAAAATGGGGTAGGGTCAGTTCACCGACGCACCTCCGGCGTGGAAGTGCTGTAAGCCTGTGACCTGGCGCACTTAGATACCGACCAAGCGCGTGTCGCGGTGCGTATTCTGGGGCTACTGGCATCTGAAGGGTGGCGTCCACCAGTGGGGGCTCGCTATCGCACCATCAGTCACATGGCGACAGCACTGGCCGAGTCGGTTGCTGTACAGGAGCGCCGAGCCGCCTTGCTACTAGCGCTCCAGTGGGCGGAGAGTCGTCAGCAAGCGAAATTAGTACGCGATAGGCTTACGGCTCTTGGCTCAACTCGTCGCAGTTTAAGAAATCGTTCGGTAACACACGGGCGCGGTCTCTAGCTCAACGCTCCACTCTGGGCACTCCCTTAGCCCATGTGCCACCAGAAACGAGTAGCCCGCCAGCCGCCAGTTGCGCCGTGCGGCCAAGTGGGTCATCAGGCGGTGCACGCTCCAGTTCGCGATACGCTTCAAATCAGGAGCATAGAGCCGCCGCACATGGGGCCAGTCAGGGAGCGCATTCAGACTCTGGCCCCCACCGGCGTGAAGCGACTCTATCGGCCCGCTACGGTAGATCTTAGCCACGGTCGCGTTGGCTTGGAGCCGAAGCGGGAACTCCCGTGTGAGCAGCTTCTCCGCGCCTGGATCACCTGCCAGCTCTTCCTGCAGTTCACGCACCACGCCCGAAAAGTGCTTCAGTATCACCTCGTCGGGGAGGAGCATCGAGCACTGAGGCATCGGCAGGAACTCCCGCGCGGCCCGTGCCCGGCGGCGTGCTTTCTCGGGCTCGGTATCTTCTAGCTCCCACCAGGTCGCCAGTGCTGCCGTAAACTCGATCTGAATCCTGCGCATCTCCCAGTCGGTAATCCGGCCCGCCTCCGGATCGCGCCGGATCGCCTCGGGGAGGGGAGCACCGTGCGTGAGCACATGGGCATAGGAGCCGTAACGCCAGCAAGCCGCGAAGATCGCTAGGGCTTCGTCGGCGAGAGAGAGCGGCGTCTCGGATTCGGGTAGGTCAGCGGCCAGGTCATCCAGATTCTCAAACAGCCCGCGCCAAGGGGCGGTTGTGGCCTCGTTCCAAATATCCTCACCTGCCATGCGCCACTCCCCGAACGCGGAGATTGGGGGGATCGCAGTAGTCGTGGCAAACGTATTTTTGCTCATGCGGTATTATACCGGAACAGAGAGGGCGTCCAGACACTTCTGCATGGCGTTATCCTATAGATTCTTGTTTATTTGCAGATTTTCGTGTATTCTACTGTGTATGCAAAACGGTGAAATCCTGCAAGAAGAGGCACTGCCACCACGATCTCTCGCAAGCGGGGGCGCTTGGAGCTTCCCGCCGCTGGCTCTCTCCGTGCAGACTGCGGCGGAGACTCTCGTGCAGGTGGCCTACGACGATCAGATCGTGGCCTTTGTCGCTGAGTACAAGGCAAGCTGGCAAGAGCGGGCGTTCCAGGCGGCACTGGAGTGGGCGCAGGCACGCCGCCAGGAGGAGCCGTATCCTCTGGTGGTGTTGCCCTACCTGAGTGACGAGCGCATCCAGACTCTCCTCACATACCGGATCAGTGGGGTGGATCTCTGCGGCAATGGCCTCATCCTCGTGCCGGGGCGCTGGCTCATCCGGCAGAGTGGCAAGCCAAACCGATTCCGTATTGAGCAGGCCCTCCGCAATCCGTACCAGGGCAAAGCCTCACTTGTCGGGCGGACACTCCTTCAGCAGAGCACCTTTCCACGGCTCGACGACCTGCACAACGAGATCGCACGGCGCGGGGGGGAGGTCTCCCTGGCGCTGGTCTCACGCGCAGTTCAGCGGCTGGAAGAAGACGTGATGACGCTCCGCAAGGAAGGGAGCCGTGTGCGCCTGGTGCAGCCCGAGAAACTGCTCGATGCCCTCGTGGATGCCTACGAGCCAAGGCGGGTGCGCCGGGTCTGGCGGGGGAAGGTGGCTGATCCTGTGAGTGCTCTCCCACTGCTCTTTGCCCGTGCGAGGGAGCGAGGGCAGCGCGCCA
>JAPLCP010000209.1 GCA_026392155.1 Armatimonadota bacterium
CCCATGAAGAGCGCCAGAACGGAGCGCACATCAGGGATCTCGTTGCTCTCTTCACCGTCTTCGCCGTCTTCATTTTCCCCCATAAACAGACCTTCCATGCCCTCAGAGGCCATGACGTCCAGAGATTCTGGAGACTCTGGTTCAGGGCTGGAAAGAACAACAGGGGCAGGGGGCGCGGCGGGTGTGGTATCGTCCGTGCTCTGGCGGCGACGGTCGCGGAAGGTAAATCCTTCTTCCTCTTCTTCGGGCATGAGGGATTGTAGCACGCGGCAAGACCCCTGTGCAATGGGGTACACTCAAAACTAGATGAAAACGGAGGCGGCAGAGGTTTTTGAGGAAGTCGGAGAGACTGCCACCAAACTAGTACGTCGCACGATTGTCCGGGCGTTTGAGTATCTCGGGGAGCTCATGACGTTGCTGGGGCGCACTCTTCGGGCAATCTTCCAGGAGGGGATTCACCTTGGCGATCTGGCAAAACAGCTCACCAGTGTCGGAACAGAGTCCCTGCCCATTGTGCTCCTCACGGTCGGCTTCTCAGGTGCGGTTCTCGCGCTCTACACGGTCGGCTCTCTCACCAACCTGGGGATTGGTAATCTCTTGGGGGGCATTGTGGCCCTTTCTATTGTCCGTGAAACCGGGCCTCTGATTACCGCTGTTACACTGATCGCACGCGTGGGCTCCGGGATCACGGCAGAGATTGGGGCGATGAAGACGACCGAGCAAGTAGACGCGCTCCGGGCAATGGGAATCTCCCCTGTGGCCTATCTCGTTGTCCCGCGCCTGATCGCCTGCCTGATAATGGGGCCTGTTACCACGCTCTTTGGGGATGCCGCGGGACTGTTTGGCGGTGGCCTCATCGCGGTCAATCAAGGTCAGACCTCGCACCAGTTTATTGACTCGTTCCGGCAGCTTCTCGATACCAACGGCTCGGATATCTTAGAAGGGCTTTTCAAGGCGCTGGTCTTTGGAATGCTGATCGCGCTGATTGCTTGTCGCGAGGGGCTGGAGACAAAAGGCGGAGCGGCAGGGGTAGGGCGCTCGACGAACCGTGCCGTGGTCTTCACGATTATTCTGGTCTTCGCCGCTGACTTTGTGATGACATGGTTCTTTAAGGCGAAGTCGGTAGTCTAGTCATGAGTGACAAAAAGCCGCGAATCTCGCTTCGTGACCTGCGCTACGTGGTCGATGACCGCGAGATCTTGGGGGGCATCACGCTGGATGTGGCTCCTGGCGAGATCCTCTGCGTCATGGGGCTCTCAGGGGCGGGCAAGTCCACGATTCTGCGCTGTATTGCGGGGCTCATCTCGGCAACGGGTGGCGAGCTCTTGGTAGATGGTGTGGACATTGTCGGGATGAAAGAGCGCGAGCTGCTGCCCATCCGTGCGAAGATGGGAGTCGTTTTTCAGTACGCTGCGCTCTTTGACTCGATGAATGTCTATGGAAATGTCGCCTTTGGGCTCTTGCGGGGCTTGCGCTGCAAAGAGTATAAAAAGAAGAGGCGTCCAGAGATTGCGGAGCTAGTTGCGGAGCACTTAAGAGAAGTGGGGCTGCCTGGTATCGAGAAGCGCCTGCCCTCCGAGCTCTCAGGTGGCATGCGACGGCGAGTCGGGCTGGCGCGTGCACTGGCCACTGAGCCCGAGATAATCCTCTACGACGAACCTACCAGCGGTCTTGATCCCGTGACGGCGGCGGCGATTGACCACTTGATTGTTCGGACACGGGAGCGGAAAAATGTCACCAGTGTGGTGGTTTCCCACGACATGCAGAGTATTTTCCGAATTGCGGATAAAATACTCATGCTCTATGAAGGAAAGGCTCAGATCTACGGCACCGCAGACGAAGTTCGGGGAAGCACCGACCCGATTGTCCAGCAGTTTATTCGGGGAGAGATTGAAGGCCCCATCGAGATTGGATAGACGATGAGTAAGCGCGATATTGTCACGGGAGTGGTGATTGTGGGAGCGGCCATTGGCTTGGGTGTTGCTAAGGGATGGCTGAACCGGAGCTGGGAAGAGCGCAACTCCACGGACTTTCGGGTGGCCTTTGACGATGCCAAGGGGCTTAAAGGTGGCGAGGAAGTTCGGGTTGCGGGCTTTCAGGTGGGCTCCGTCAAGGAAGTCCGTCTCTCCGATGATGGACGCAAGGCGATCACGCTTCTGCGCATTAACGACGGTGTGAAGATTCCGCTGAAGTCGCAGATCAGTGTGTCGTCGGGGCTACTCGGTGGCGGGGCTGTCGTGGCCATTACCCCCAGCCGTGAGACGGAGTTTATCACCGAGGCAACCACGAAAGAGAAGCCTCTTGAAGGTGAGCCTGCGGCGGGTCTCGACTCCGCGCTCGCTGGGGTGAGCAAGTTCACCAACGACGATGCACTGCGCGAGGATCTGACCGCAACAGCACACAACCTAAAGCTCATCAGCGAGAAGCTCAACAAGCTTGGGGCTATTGCGGCGCTCGACGATCCTAAAGGTGATCTGCAGGCGACGATTCGCAATATTCGAGCAACCTCGGCGCTCCTTCCTGCGACGATGCAAAAAGTCGATGCTGTCGTTGCCAATGCGGCGGAGGTAACTGCCTCGGCCAAGACGATTGCGCCCCTATTGGAGAAGCAAGTAGCCACGCTCTCCAAAGAAACCCAGACTCTGATCAAAGACCTTGATTCCGTGATGAAGTCGGGCGGGCGGATCGCCACGCAGACCGAGGGGCTGGCCAAAGAGGCCAAAGAAACGGTCGCAGATAGCCGTGCGAGCATCAAGGCCCTTCTGCGCTCCGCCAACGATGCCACAGCAGGAGTGGCTGGGCTGACGGAGCAACTGAAGCTTCTGGTAGGGGACAAAGATCTCCGGGGGAGTGTCGTGGTGACGACGGCTAATCTGGCGAAGCTCTCGGACAATCTGGTCACTCTCTCACAGAAGCTCGACGAGACTGCGGGAACGCTCTCTAGGACCGCCACGGACCCGGAGCTACTGACAAATATCAAGACAACGGTTGCCAATGTCAAGGATGCCAGCGGCTCCATAAAAAATATTACCGCTCGTGTAGAGACGCTGCGTCTGCCCGGCGAGAAGAGGCCAAGCACGGTAAATCCACCGTCGCCGCTGAAAAAACAGCCCTCCTGGTACGAGCCGGGCTTGACCGGAGACTTTCTGTACGATACAAAGGCGGAGCGTTTTCAGCTCGATACCAATTATTCTGTGGTGACGGGGGGGCAGCTCTGGCGAGTGGGCCTCACGGATGCGACAGAGCGAAATCTGGTCAATGTGCAGCTCGGGCAGAAAAGCGGAGAGCTCTGGACACGCTACGGCCTCTTTGGCGGAAAGCTGGGAGTTGGGTTTGATGTGCCGGTTGGGTCGCTGCAGTGGCGGCTTGATCTACAAGACCCGAACCGCTTTACCGTCAATACGCGGCTGAGAGCGCGTCTGAACGATAGCGCAGCGCTAACCTTTGGACTGGATTCCGTGGGCAACGGGAATCTCCCTAAGATTGGCCTGCAGATAAGGAAGTAAAAATGAACGTAATTTTGCAGAAAGATGTTGTTAAAGTGGGTAGAGAGGGTGAGGTCGTAACTGTCTCCGATGGTTATGCTCGCAACTACCTAATGCCCCGTGGCCTAGCTGTCTCCGCTTCGGGCGGAGCGCTGAAAGTCTTGGAGGCACGCCACGCCGCGGACGAGCGCAAGAGCGAGGCCCTGCTGGCTCAGGCAACCAAAGACCAGGCGACCCTTGAGGGCAAGACCATCAAGATCATCGGTAAGGCCGGAGCGGGGGATCGTCTCTACGGCTCCATCACGTCGGGTGATATTGCCGAGTCCCTCAAAAAAGAGTTCGGCGTGGCGGTGGACAAGCGCCGCGTGCTGCTGCTCGACCCGATCCGCGCGATTGGGACGTTTCATGTGGATGTCAAGCTCCATAAAGACATCACGGTTCCCGTAACCGTCGCGGTTGACAAAGCGTAAGCAAGGCCGCGCAAGCATGACAAGGGCGCGGCGACTAGCCGCGCCCTTTTAGTTTCTCGAAAATTTCTATGAACGGACGCGTCCCCCCCCAAAATATCGAGGCCGAGATGGCCGTGCTGGGCTCCATGCTTTTGGGAGACAGCGGAGCCATTGAGCGCGTCACCGAGTTTCTCGATAAACAGGACTTCTACCGTGAGGCCCATGGCCGCATCTACGAGGCCATGCTGGCGCTGGTAGACAAAGTCGAGCCCGTAGACATCGTCACCCTCAAAGATGAGCTCACGCGCCGGGGGAGCTTAGAGCAAGTGGGCGGCTACTTGTATCTGATGCAGCTCGCCGAGTACGTCCCCACGCCTGCCAATATCGTCTACTACGCCAAGATCGTCTCCGAGAAAGGCGTGCTCCGTCGCCTGATCGAGACCGCCTCCGAGATCGCCGGGATGGCCTACGGCGAGATCGAGGAAGTGGACACGCTGGTGGATCAGGCCGAGCGCGCCATCTTCAATGTCGCCCGCAAGCGCAAGACCGAAGGCTTCACTCCGCTCCGCCCCTTGCTCAGTGATGTCTTTGAGCAAATTGATACGGCTTACCATGACAAAGGTGTCGTCAGTGGTACAGATACCGGATTTTATGACCTTAATTACATCACCAGTGGCCTGAAACGCGGTGATTTAATTATTATTGCTGCTCGCCCGAGTATGGGGAAATGTCTCACGGCACGAACGCTCGTGGATGATCCGTTCACAGGTGAGCGCCTCACTATTGAGGAAGCTGTTCATCGAAAAATGGCGTGTATCGTTAATACGTCCGAATGCGGTCATGTTCAACCCAGCCAAATCTCTAATTGGATTGATAGTGGAATAAAGCCTGCCTTCCGAGTCACGACACGGACAGGGCGTTTTGTAGAAGTTACGGGTCATCATCCGTTTTTGACAAATAAAGGTTGGCAGCCCCTTCATGACCTCATCGTTGGAGATGGCATTGCAGTATCGCGTTGGCATCCTATTGTTGGTAGCCCCGATTTTGAAGTTCTTGACAGTTCCATATCTGACCTGGTAGAGGCACTGAGGTCTGGTGAGCGCAGTTTACTGCAACGTCTTTGGGGTCTAGGCACAAAAGACGTGATGATTTATCTTGAACAGATGGTGTTTAAATCTAGTGAGTTTTGTACGCCAGACGAAGAAATTGCACGTGGTATTCAGCATGCCCTCCTTCGTGGACGTGTTGTGACTGAGCTTTCGCAAACAGAATCAGGATGGAAGCTGACACGCTTTACGCCAGAACCAGGCCCGTGGCCTGATCTGTTCTTAGATGAAATCATTACTATCGAATCAATTGGTGAACAGCATGTTTACGACCTGACTGTTCCTGATGGGGCGAACTTTATCGCACAGGATATTATTGTTCATAATACAGCTCTGACGATGAACATTGGTCAAAATGCGGCAGGTAAGGGTAGTGTTGTGGCGACTTTCTCATTAGAAATGAGTAAAGAGTCGCTTGTTCAGCGTATGATGTGCTCGGAAGCGAAAGTGAATGCCCACAAATTGCGAACGGGCTTTCTCCAAGACGAAGAGTGGTCGCGGCTTTCGGAGGCAGTGAACCGATTGTGGGATGCGCCGATGTTTATTGACGATACCACGGACATGAGCTCGCTGGAGATGCGTGCCCGCTGTCGGCGCTTGAAGGCGGAGCAGGGCTCGCTGGACTTGGTGATCGTGGACTATCTACAGCTCATGCGTGGCTCCGCGAAAAGCTCCGAGAACCGCAACCAGGAAATCTCCGAGATCGCCCGCGGCCTGAAGAGTCTTGCGCGTGAGCTCGATGTTCCTGTGATTGCGCTGTCTCAGCTCTCTCGTTCTGTTGAGCGGCGAGAAGACAAGCGCCCCATGCTCTCAGATCTCAGAGAGTGCCTGACGGGGGAGACGCGACTTTTTGACGCTGACTCAGGATTGCTAGTGCCGATCCGTGATATCGCACCTGGACACCGTGTTCTGGCTGTGGACGACCACCAGCGCGTGGTGCCCGCCACCGTCTCGCAGGTATGGGAGAAGGGGATTAAGCCCGTGTTCCGTGTGACTACTGAGACCGGGCGTGTCTTACGTTGTACCGACAACCACCCCTTTCTGACAGCGAGTGGTTACAAGCCTCTTTCCGAGATTGGTGAGGGGGAGCTGATTGCAACAGCGCGGCGTTTGCCTGAGTTTGGAAGGCAGGATACGAGCCGTGAGGCACTCTGTCGTTTTCTGGGCTACATGGCAGGAGATGGACACTACGGTAAGCACCGAACCGCCTCCTTTATTGCCTCGGATCGCGCTGTCTTCGACGACTGCGTAACGATTGTGAATGAGCACTTTCCCGATGTCACGACGGTGGAGATGCAGGCACGAAATACCATAAAGCCCTGCTGGGAAGTAGACTTTGTTCAGCATCATGGGCAAGAGAAGAAGTACGGAAAGCCGTTTGGCAACTCTGTCCTGAATTGGTTCCGTGAGCAAGGTTTGCTTGGACAGCTCTGCGATACGAAGCGTGTTGCGCCGTTCGCTTGGGAGGCAGGAGACACGGGAGCCAGAGCGTTTTTAGCAGGTTATCTGGCCACTGATGGCTGTGTCAAGCGGCGTGGAACCAAGTGGGATGTCCACTTCGATACTGTCAGTCATGGCCTGGCCCGTGATGTGCAGCTTCTGATGCTACGTCTAGGGATTGTTGCCTCCATTCAAGAGCCACAGCGCAAGCAGGGAAAGTACCGTCCTATCTACCGTGTCTCTGTGAACCCACAAAATGAAAACCTAAGGCACTTTGCTATCCAGATTCAACCTCCTGGAACTAAGGGCGATCTACTCCGAGAGTTTCTAGCGGAAGCAACTCATGAGCACACAAACCCAGGTGTGTTCCGTCTGCCCGAGTCTCTCTCATGGATGCTGGCAGAAAGGACTGCACACTTAAAACAGCAAGGACGAAAGCTCCCCGAGGGAAAACGGCTCTACTGGAAAGACCAAGGGAAGTGCCTGCGTCGTGACATCGCGCAGCGATGGGCCCAGGAGCTCAACGATACGGAGCTTGCTTGCTGGGCGAGCTCTGATCTGCTCTGGGAGAAGATTCGCTCTATTGTGCCGGATGGTGAGGAGCCGACCTACGATATCTGTGTACCAGAGACAGGCTGTTTCTTAGCCGAAGGAGTTGTGGTGCACAATAGCGGCGCGATAGAGGCGGAGGCGGATCTGGTGGCATTTATCTACCGTCCGTCGTACTATGCGCGAAAAGATGCGGTCACTCAGGATGGGGAAGAAAAAGCGGAGCAAGAGGGCGGCGAGTACGAGGGAGAAGAGGCGGAGATCATTATTGCCAAGCAACGCAATGGCCCCACGGGAACAGTGAAGCTGGCGTTTCTCCCCAAGTTTGCGAGTTTTGCCAACCTGGCACAGAACATGGATGGCCCTGATTTTTAGGGAAGGACCCGATTTGTGAAGATCTTAGTCATTGGAAGTGGCGCACGTGAGCATGCGATCTGCTGGAAACTGGCGCAGAGCCCTCAGGTGCGCAAGATCTTTTGTGCACCCGGGAACGCAGGGACGGCGGAGGTGGCGGAAAATATCGCCATTGATGCGATGGATATTGAGGCACTCCGGGTCTTTGTCGAGCACCAGAAGGTTGATCTGACCGTTGTCGGGCCGGAAAAGCCGCTGATCGCAGGGATTGTGGATGTCTTTGAGGCGCGGGGGCTGCGCATCTTTGGCCCCAGCCGTGAGCCTGCGCAGCTAGAGGGTAGCAAGGTCTTCTCCAAGCGCCTGATGCAGCAAGCCGGGGTTCCCACCGCCGATTTTGAGGTTTTTGACGACTCCGAGAAAGCCCGTGAGTATCTTCAGCAGGCGAGCTTTCCGATTGTCGTAAAAGCCGATGGCGAGGCGGCAGGAAAGGGCGTGGTGGTCGCGCAGGACTACGCCGAGGCGGAGACTGCGATCCGTCAGATGATGGATGAGAAGATCTTCGGGGCCAGCGGTGAGCGCGTCGTGATTGAGGCGTGCCTGCGTGGGCCGGAGGCAAGTGTCCTGGCGTTTGTGGACGGCGAGACCGTCCGCCCTATGATTGCCATTCAGGATCACAAGCGCATCGGTGAGGGCGATACCGGACCAAACACGGGAGGCATGGGAGCCTATGCGCCCGTCAAAGTTGCCCCCCAGAGTGTTGTGGATGACGTAACCGCGCGGATTATCGAGCCCATTGTCACGGCGATCCGTGGGACGGGAATTCCGTACCGGGGCGTGCTCTATGCAGGCGTGATGCTCACCGAAGATGGGCCGTACTGCATTGAGTTCAACTGTCGCTTTGGCGATCCTGAGGCCCAGGTCGCGTTGATGCTTCTGGAGAGCGATCTGGCGACGATCTGTCAAGCCGTGGTGGATGTGGAGCTTGATAAAGTGCCCGTGGTCTTTAGCCAGCGAGCGGCGGTGACGGTTGCGATGGCCTCTGGTGGCTACCCCGGTAGCTATCCGGTCGGTTTGCCCATCACAGGACTCGAAGCGGCACAAAAGCTTGATGCCCTAGAAGTCTTTCACGCGGGTACCAAGCGCGATGAGGCGGGGCAGCTCCTGACCAATGGCGGGCGTGTTCTGACCGTCACTGCCACAGGCGAGACTTTTGCGGAGGCTAAAGAGCGCGCTTATGTGGGCGTGGATTTGATTCGCTTTGACGGGGCGTATGTGCGCCGTGATATTGGCTGGCAAGCCGAATAAGAAAATGCTTGCAAGCGCAAAACCACTATGATAAACTGTCCGGGCGCTTTCTAAAGGAAGCGTTAGACTTTTAACTCCTGAGTGGTTAGCCGTGACGGTCTGTGTTTTTGCAGCGTCCTCCGGCCACCTTCACAACAAAATAACGACGCGTGCGGGTTGCGCACGGCTTGAGGAAGTAGCATGGGTAAGGCAAAATTTGAGCGTCTGAAACCCCACGTCAACGTGGGTACGATCGGACACGTGGATCATGGCAAGACCAGCTTGACAGCCGCGATTACGACGGTTCTGTCCAAAGTGGGCGGAGCCAAGGCAATGTCCTAC
>JAPLCP010000058.1 GCA_026392155.1 Armatimonadota bacterium
CTCATTTCGTGTCATTTAATTCTGAATCAACAATTCTCTTACGGAGAGCCTCTAAGATAGTTTCGCTATGAAACGTGCTTTTACCTTGATTGAACTCCTTGTTGTGATCGCCATTATCGCGATTCTCGCCGCCATTCTCTTCCCCGTCTTCGCACAAGCCCGCGAAAAAGCCTGTCAGACCTCGTGTCTCTCTAACCAAAAACAAATCGGTACGGCTTTTATGATGTACGCGCAGGACTACGATGAGACCTGGCCTGGGGATGCTCTCCCCGATGTTGGTGAGGCGAGCCGCTGGGGAACCTATCCCTCACTTGCCTCTTGGGAGAGTCCTGCGGAGTCTTTCCTGGTTCTAGAGGCCAATGACAGTGAGATCGAAGGCGATGAGCTTAATGAGCTTCAAGAAGTCCCGGTCGCCAATAGTGGCCCCGGAGGCAGCGCCCACTCCGGTGGACTGAACTTCCTTTACCAGGACGGTCACGCCAAGTGGAGCCGACTCTCTTTCACAGCCGCTGCGGGAACCGCTCGCAACTGGGCATGGCGTTTCCCTCCAAGCGATGGCGGTGGTGCTAGTGCACGTGGCCCTTGGAGCCCAGCAGGCAATGACTAGCGCTTTGCGCATGATAGACCTCAAGCCCACGGTTGCCACTGAGCCCGTGGGCACCGATCCCGACGATCCTGCGAGCTGGGTGCACCCGCGCCAGCCCGAAAAGAGCCTGGTTCTGGGAACCAACAAGACCTCGGCGGCAGAAGGCGGGGCGCTCTATGTCTTTGGGCTGGATGGCAAGATCCGCCAAGTCTTTGGGGGACTGGATCGCCCCAACAACGTCGCGATCAGTGGCTCGCTTGCCGTCGTCACCGAGCGCCTGAAGTCCCGCCTGCGTTTCTTCCGCATCACCGACTCTCCCAAACCTCTCACCGATGCAGGCGCACTACCCGTTTTTGTGGGTGACTGGGGGCCAGTCGCGAGCGGCGCGTCTTTGCCCAGACCGGCTGGAAAGGCGACCATGAAGGAATCGCTTTCTGGGGCAAGTATGTTGTCTGTACCGATCAAATCATCGGTGGTAGTCTCCACTACGGCTTCGAGAAGTCCAACCCCCTCGCGCCGCACTTTGTCATCCGGGGCGGTGCCGACGAGACCGATGGCATCGAGATTTGTGACAAGCCGCTCGGAAAACGATTTCCTAATGGCCTGCTTGTGGCAATGAACAGTGGCCCAAAAAACTTCCTATTCTACGCGCTCCCCAAAATCAACTCCCTCTGATGCCGCCGATTGAAATCGGCGTCTGAAAGGGCGCAAGCGCCGCAAAGCCCGTTCCGGGCTGGAGATCTCGTTTTCCTAGCCCGGAACGGGCTTCGCAGCCGAAGGCTACCCAGACGCCCACTTTTAGTGGGTGGTGAATAATTCACGAATAAAAAATCTAATATAAAGATAACATGAATAAAAATTCGGATATTAATATAATGCATATTTAATATTTCCTCTGATCTTGACCCTTAATATGGAGTTTATGTCTACTAAACGTGTTTTTACCTTAATCGAGCTCCTCGTGGTCATTGCAATTATCGCCATTCTCGCCGCTATTCTCTTTCCTGTCTTTGCGCAAGCCCGTGAAAAGGCCCGCCAGACGGCTTGTCTTTCAAACATGAAGCAGCTTGGTCTTGGGCTGATGATGTACTCGCAGGACTATGACGAGACCCTGATGCAGACGACCTGGGAGATTCCCACGTGGAAAGTACACTGGTCTTATGTGCTCCAGCCCTATGTCAAGAATGAGAAAGTCTTTGCCTGCCCCTCGGATCCGAACCCGGTTAAGCCCAACGCTCCCTGTGCTGCGGGCCAGGTACCCGGTGTCAGCTGCGACGGCCAGGTGCCCGCGTTCTCCTACATCAACAACTACAACGTGATTCCGGCCCACGACTGGCTTGCCCCCAGCGCCGCTGCCGTGGATCAGCCTGCGAACCTGATTGCCCTGGCCGAGCGCCGCGATAAGCTGACAAGCGGTGCAACCGTCGGGCAGTGGAAGGGAGCCAGTGGGCTCTTTGCGACCAGCACAGCTCGTGGTTCGTCGGCTGGTGGTGGACAGATCTGCCCAGGGGACACGTGGCGGCTTGCGACCAAGGCCGATGCCGATACGGGGCTCCTTGCAGCCAACGATAAGAAGCCTGAGCTGATTCGTGTGAGGTGGGATCGCCACAACCAAGGCGCGAACTACACATTCTTCGACGGTCATGCCAAGTGGTTCCGTATCGAGAAAACCCTCGACCCCACGGACTTCCTCTGGGGAAATACATACCTACCGACGCCCTTTGTGCCCAACCCGCTGAACGCGCCGCCCTGTAACTAAGCCGAGCGGCACCTGCGTCTCTTTATCTGCCACCGCGAGTCTCTTGCGGTGGCTCCTTTCTTGTCTGGTACCCTAAAAATATGACACGACATGAGCTTCTTCGAGCAGCAGGGGGACTGAGCTTTCTCGCCCTGGTTCCCGCTGAGCGCGGCTTTGCCCTTCCCTACGAACAGAGGGATAAGAGCCAGCCCGCACCGCTGCTCTTTACCGCCCTTCCCTATCTGCAACCCGGCTCGCATAACGACACATCGCTGGTGATTGCCTGGCAGACCGATCACAAGCCTGCAAGCTTCACCGTGAAAGTTGAGGGACTCACCGAAGTGCTGACTCCCACGCGCACCGAGCGGCTCTCTGGTGAGGGCGAGGACTATGAGATGCGCTTCAACTACGCCGTGTCCGTTCCTGCCCTTGCCGCCGGGAAGCGCTTTGGCTACAAGGTCTTAATGGGCGAGAAGCGAATCGCAGAGGGTTGGTTTACGACCCAGAAGCCCCGTGGCATGAAGACGCGCTTTGTCGCTTTTGGGGACAACTCCTTTGGCGATATCTCAGATCGCATGATCGCCTACCAGGCTTTCAAAGCCCTTCCTGACTTTGTGATGAACACGGGCGATAATGTCTACGAAGATGGCACCGATGACGAGTACGCGCGGCACTTTTTCCCCGTCTACAACGCCGAGACGGCGGGGCCACGAATAGGTGCACCGCTCCTGCGCTCCGTGCCGTTCTACACGGTTATCGCCAACCATGATGTCCACGGCAAGGACGATAAAAAGTTCCCCGTCGCCGACTTCAAGACTCACGCGGACTCCCTGGCCTACTTCACCAACATGTATCTGCCCGAGAACGGCCTGACGGGGACTTTTGCACCGACCCTGATCGGCCCCGCCGAGTCCATTGCGCACTTCAAAGCCTGTGCAGGGAGCCGTTTTCCTCGGATGGGTACTTATAGTTTTGACTACGGTGATGGACATTTTCTCTGCTTAGACTCCAATATCTATGTGGATGCCAACGATGGCGCACTCCAAGCCTATGTCGAGCGCGACCTCAAAGCGAGCGATGCTCCCTGGAAGTTCGTGGTTTTTCATCATCCGTGCTTTAATGTCGGGGCAGATCACTACGCTGAGCAGCACATGCGCGTGCTTTCGCCGATCTTTGAGCGCCACGGTGTCGCGATTGTCTTTCATGGCCACGAGCACAACTACCAGCGCACGGTGCCGCTCCGCTTTGCTCCCAAAGAGACAAAAGGCGCATCAAATGTGGGCAGTAAGGCCCGGCTTGTGCCGGGGACGTTCACGCTGGACAGGCACTACGATGGCAAGACAAACACCAAGCCCGAGGGCGTGATCTATGTCACCACGGGCGCAGGCGGCAAGCACCTCTACGACAGTGAGTGGGGGCAGAAAGCACAGACACACCCCGAAGATGGCAACCTAGACTACATGGCCCGCTTTGTCGCGGATCGACACTCCCTGACGGTTATTGATATGGATTCTAAGGCGCTGGAGATCAAGCAAGTGGATCAGTGGGGCGAGACAGTAGATGCATTCCGGCTTACCCGCTGAGGCTGCGTGGTACCATATCGGTCATGACAACACAGATTGCTGAGGCGGCGCAGCGTGAGCTACTTGCCGCTTGGGAGCCCGTGAGCAAGCGAACCGCTATTATGCAAGCGCGGCCCCGAACCGTGATCCTGGCCTCGGTGAATCCGCCACGCTCGCTGGGCCTCTGGGAAAAAGAGCTTCTGATTGCGGCAGGAGCCACAGGGCTTGCCAGCTCCGAGGCGCATGATATCTCCGCCGAAGAGCTGGTGGCCTTTGCTCCCGAAATTATTATCATTGCGGGCGAGAATCTGGAGGGGCTTACCGAGCTGGAAGGCTGGTTTACGCTCCCCGCCGTGACCGGCCACGAGGTCTATCTGGTCGAGCCTGCGTATCTTTCCGAGGTGGGGGAGGGGCTGGCGGAAGCGGCTCGTGTGCTGGCCACGATCCTGCACCCATCGCGCTTTACCGAGATGCTGCCGACATTTTCGGTACAGCTTGCCCCCATGAGCCTCTTCACAGGCGAGTCTGAAGAAGAGGACGAGGCCGACGAAGAAGAGAACGCGAACGACGCGGGTCAAGATGACTCTCACGGATGACCTAGGGCGAAGGCTGACTCTTCCCCGTCCCGCTCGCCGCATCGTCTCGCTCTCGCCGGTCACGACCGAGAATCTTTTCGCCATTGGGGCCGAGAAGCTCATTGTCGGGGTGACCAGCGCCTGCGACTTTCCCGAGGAGGCAAAAAAACTCCCTCGTATCGGGGACTTCACGCGGCCTTCCTACGAGCGTCTTCTCGCACTCAAGCCCGACCTGATCGTCTTTGACTCCACCACCGTGAAGCTTGCCGATGTCGAGAGCTTTGCCGCCCGTGTCAAAATCCCCATCTTCGTGCAGTGCTCCCGCAACGTTCAAGACGTGCCCCGTCACTTGGAAGCCTTGGGGCAGCTTGCCGGGAAGCCTGCCACGGCCCTGGCTGCGCAAGTGCGCCGTGCGCTACGTCTGCCGCTGCGCTCAAACCTCATCCCTGTCTTTGTGCAGATCAGCGCCTCGCCGCTCTACGCTGTGGGCCCAGGCTCGTTTGTGGATGAGCTGATTTCCCTTGCCGGTGGCCAGAATGTGGTGAGAGAGGGCGGGGAGTTTCCGCAGCTCACCAAGGAGAAACTTCTCACGCTAAGGCCGCAGGTCTACGTGATCGCCACCAACCCCGGCCAGCCCGAGACCCCTCCTGCTCTCTCCAACGTCCGCGTGGTGCGCATCCCTGCTGATCTGCTCTTCCGTGCCACCCCACGCTTGGCAACCGGCTTGCGGATGCTGATGACGGCGTTTCGTATGGGCGATTCACCGACGGGTCCATTTATGCGCCCATCGGTGAATCGCCCGGAACCAGTCGTTTTTCGTAGATGATCCAAGCGGGTTGTTTTTCAAAGCCGAGCGCTTCGTTGATGGAGAGCATGGCGCGGTTGCTCTGGGCGTTGTCGGTGCGGATCTCGGGCACGCCTTGGGCGCGTGCATACTCCACCGCCATGCACTTGAGCGCCAGCGCGATTCCCTGGCGTCGGTAGGCGCGACGAACACCCGTTAATCCTGTGTCGAGGTAGTTGCCTGCCTTGGGAGGAAAGAGCATGGAGATTCCGACGTACGCACCATCGGGGGCGACGGCGATAAACTGGCACTCGGGGTTGAAGCGCACGCTCTTGCGAATTTGCTCGCGCCAGACGTCGTACTCGGGGATGGTGGGAACTTCACCTTCTGGGCGCGGAACATCCAGGGCGCACTCGGCTTCCATGTCGTAGAGCTTGGGAAAGGCTGCTTCTCCCTCTTCCGCAATCAGTGTCGCCAGATCGGTGAGACGAACTCCGTACTGCCCTGGCTTTTGGCGAGTATCGGCGAAGGGGGCAAGGTCTACCGAGTCTACTTTAAGCCGAGACTCCCAGGAGCGCATGCACTCCACAAAGCCGCGCTTGATCAGAAACTCCACCGAATGGGGCTGGTCTTCCCGCGCATCGGCTCCAAACTGGAGAGGCTGCGTGTCGGCGACGCGCTCCTCTAGGGCGGCAAGAAGCGCCTGCCCGATCCCCTGCTGGCGGAACTCGGGGAGCACATCGAGCCCCAGGTTGAACTTGCGTGGGTCGTAGCTCCACGACGAGTTACCGATCCTTCCCTGCGCGACCAGCTGCCCCTCTTTCTCCGCAAGCAAGCGGTGATGGCGGATCTTCGCCTCACGTTGGTCGTCGCGTGCTCTTAGCTCCTCGACGGTAATCTGGTAGTCGGGCCAGACAGCATTGTGAAGCGCGGCAAGCTTTTCGTAGTCTGCCTCGGGGTTAAACGCACGAATTTGCATTTTTCTTATAGTTTCTTTTCGTAGCTGATCCAGGCGGGGATTTTTTCAAAGCCCATCGCCTCGTTGATCGAGAGCATGGCGCGGTTCTCCTGCGCGTTCCAGGTACGAACCTCCCGCTTGCCCGCCTCTTTTGCCCAGCCCGTGGCAGCGAGCTTGAGGGCCGTGGCGATTCCCTTGCGCCTATGCTCGCGGCGCACGCCCGTGGCCCCCACATAGAGAATCTCCGGGTCGCCCTCACTCTTCCAGAGTGCACTCTCGCCTACCCAGTGGTCGCCATCAAGCGCGATAAACCAGGCATCGGGCAGGAAGCTGGGGTTGCCCAAGGTGGTCTTCTCAAAGTGCTCAAAGCCCGGGTCGGTGAGGGTATCGGTGGTGGGCATGTCGAGCGTGATGGTCCAGTCCAGCTCTTTCAGGCGCTGCTTCCAGTCGGGGACGGTTTTTGAGAGCTCCGCAACACTGTGGATCGTGATTCCGGCATCCAGCGCCTTTTGAGCCGCCTCCGCAAGGGGAGTCGCGTCAAAAGTGGCCAGTGCGAGGCGGCTCTCCCAGTCGCGCATCGCCTCGGTGAAGCCCCGGTCGGTGAGAAAGCGCACGGCGCGCTCTTTGTCCTCGCGGGCATTGGAGCGGATGAGGATAGGATCGTGGGGCGTGAGGGCCTCTAAGACATGCTCATAGAGTGCTTTCCCGACTCCCTTACCCTGCCACTCGGGCAGGACGTTGACACTCACGCCAAACTTCTGGGGGTGGTACATGTCCATGCTCTGGCTGTAGCCGCCCACCGCGACCGGCTGCCCGTCCATTTCGGCGATAAAGCGTGCCCACTTAATCTTCGGGTCGCGGTTGGCATCGGAGAAGCGCAGCTCCTCAACCGTTTCGACGTAGTCGGGATAGCAGGCATTACCAATCGAAACGCGAGCGGCATAGTCCACATCGCTGAGAGAGTCGGGTCGAATTGTCATGACAGATTCCTATCGTCTGGGGTGGGGGTATTGCTAAAGATGCCGTCGGTGAGGCGCGGGGCAACGGCGAGGGAGTTGAGCGGGGCGGCGTAGTGGACATCGGCCTCCTTGCCCTTATCAATCAGCTCGATCCCACTGCCACAGGTCAGCAGGCGCGTGAGTAGCTGGTGTCTTGCCCCCAGAAACGCCGCACGCGCGGCTTTTGCCTCGGGGGAGGATGAGAGATTTTTCAGCGCCGCGATGATCGCCCCCGCGCCGAGCAAGTCCTCCAGCGCAAAGCGAATCCCTCCTCCCCGACCCTCCTCCCAACCCTGAGAGGAGGGCTGGGAAGAGGGGGAAGAGAGCTCGCCGCAGGCGATGACTGTGAGGGGCGTTTGAAGCGTGCGTGCTGCTACTGCAACAGCACTGGCATTGACCAGCGCTCCCGCAAAGACCGCCTTTGCGCCCGACTCACCCGCCGCTCGGCAACACATCGCGCCATTAGGAGACGCAAGTGCAATCGGTTCCCCTTCTCCCGTGGTTCTCGGGAGGAGGGCTAGGGAGGAGGGCGATAATAAAGTCGTATCGGAGCCGTCTTTCCAGTGGCGCGGCTCGACCGTGGCTCCGGCAGCAAGATACGCGGCCACGGTGGTGGAGAAGCGCAGGGTGTCTACGATCACCACCACATCGCCGCGGGCTCCCGCACGCGCCGCGCCGTCTTGGCCCCAGTCGAAGCGCACTTGGTAGCCCGCTTGCTCAAACCAAGTCATTGCATTTCTCCCTTTCCTTCGCCCCTCGGAACGAGGGTTTCAGCCGAAGGGAGGGGCTGGGGGAGGGATGCAAAAAACAGGCCCTCCGGTAAGAGACTTTCGGGCGCGAACTCAAGATGAAGCACGCGGCGGTGCTGGGGGCTCTCGGCGGGCGACGAGGCATGCAAGAGGAGCGGGGACATGACCACGGCGCTCCCAACGGAGCCGGTGCAGGTTACTTCAGGAGCCTCTTTGCGAAGCGCGGCGATCTGCTCTTGGCTTAAAATCCCATGGCGGTGCGAGCCCGGAAGAACCCGAAGCGGGCCATTGGTCTGGTCGCAGTCGTCTAAGTGCAGGCGCACCGTGATCATTTTCTCCAGGATAGCGGCGGGAGGAAGCACATGAAGCACGCCCGCTTTAACCGTCCACGGCCCCCAGCCGGGAAGCTCGATGCGCTCGGCAACCGCGATGGCGCGGTCTTGGTGCCACCCGACGTGCCAGTTGGCTCCAGGGACTTTATCAAAGAAAATGGCGCGGGTGGGTATGGTCGCCACGCCGGTGAGAGCGAGCACGCGCGGATCGGCGGCCACTGCCTGCACATCATGCAGGGCCAGGATATTGCGCCGGGCGTAGACACTCTCGCCGCGCTGTGAGGCATCGCCCGCTGTTTCGAGAGCCGTACGAAGGCGCTCCACAATGGGCAGGTCAAGTACCTCGGGGATCAGCTGGTAGCCGGTTTCCTCAAACATCCGTGTGAGTATACCGACTATTCTGCCCAAAAGCGGTATAATGCCGCCGTGCTGGAGAAAATGCGAGGAACTGCTTTGATTGGCTGTGGGGGCATGGCGAGCCACTACCGCGGTGTCTATGCCCACTACCCGCACGCTCCGTTTCAGCTTGTCGTGGATGTCAATGCCGAGGTTGCGCAGAGCGTGGCGAGCGAGCTGGGAGTCGCCCGCTGGTCTACGGACTGGTGCGAGGCACTGGCAGACGACATTGAGGTGGCCGATATCTCCACGCCCAATCACTTTCATGAAGAGCAAGCGGTGGCGCTTCTAAACGCGGGCAAGCATGTCATCATCCAGAAACCCCTCGCCCCGAGCGTGGCGGCCTGTCATACGATTGTCAAAGCGGCGCGGAGGAGTGGGAAGAGTGCGGGTGTCTATCTGTCCGATCTGGAAGACCCGGCGGTCTGGGATCTGCGAGCGATGGTCTTGAAGGGCCACTTTGGCCGTGTCACCGGGACTCGGGCACGCTATGCTCATCGTGGTGGTCTCACGGCAAGCCCGAGTGCGTGGCGCGGCTCGGCGAAGAAGACCGGTGGCGGCTCGTTCATCCAGCTAGCGATTCACCACACCAATCTTGCGTCGTGGTTGCTGGGGGAAGAGATCGTCTCCGTGATGGGCTATGCCAAGAACTTGATGTGCGAGAACATCGGCGGCGACGATACCTCGGCGTGCGTGGCGGAGTTTGCGGGCGGCGCAATCGGTGTTTTTGAATCGGCGTGGAATGCGGAGGGGACGTGCTTCCAGCTCTACGGCTCGGAGGGCAGTGTCACGATCCACGGCACCGAAGGCGCACGCATCGAAGGAAAAGTAGGGAAGCCCTTTGTCGGACACACGCTCCAGACGGATAGTGCGGGGCACTTTGTGCGTGAGGCCGTGGGGGGCAATACCCTGCGGGGCTCTGGGGGCAAGTTTGATCAGCATGTCGCGTTTCTGGAGTGTGTGCGTCAAGGAAAGCCCCCTCACGTTCCGGTGGAAGTGGGCCGAACCGATGTGGCGGTCTGCAAGGCCGTGACTCGCTCGGCGGAGACGGGGCGTCGTGTGACGATTTCGGAGATTTTAGAGGAAGCGTTATGATACTCATTGCTCTGCTCGCGCTGGGACAGGTTTCCCTGAAGGCAACGCCCGTTCCTAAGACAACGCCAACACCTAGGCCTACCGTAACAACAGCGCCCAAGTCGATTGTCGCGCCTCAGGAGCCTGCACCCTGGGAGCCCTCGCTTCTGTGGCGAACGTCGATTAAGCGGGGCGAGGGAACCGCCGCTATCGGTAAAGACGGCGCTTTTGTGACCGGGGCGACCATGGTGCACCGGTTCAATAAAGAGGGCCGTACGGACTGGTCCACGGAGATTGGGGCCACCCAGAGTGAGCTAGCACTCGACGCTAAGCGGGTCTATGTGGGCTCGGAGCGGGGGACGGTCTACGCGCTGGATCGCCAGAGTGGGGCAGTGGCCTGGAAAACGACTCTGGGGGGCTCCGTGCGAATGTCACCCGCGGTGATTGGGCAGCAGGTGATCTTTGAGTCGTCGGATAATGGCGTTTATGGCGTAGATCGGGTCACGGGAGCGCAAAAGTGGAGGTTCGTCCGTCCGGATGGAGCGCTGGGCTACTCCGCCCCCGTTGCGGGCCCCGAAGGTAGTGTCTTTATCTGTGGAGAGAGCGTGGTCTATCGGCTCAATGCGGAGACGGGCCAAGAGCTCTGGCGCTCCTCCGTCGGTGGTAAGGCACTCGGGACGGTCTCCTACGCCAATGGACGTGTCTATGTGGCGGGCGATGGAGCGGGCGTCATCGCGCTGGATGCTGAGACGGGCGAGCGGCGCTGGCGCTTTAAAGTCGAGAACGATAAGACGGGGCCAGACTGGTTCGGCTCTCCGCTGATCGTGGGAAGCACGCTCTATGTCTCGACCTACCGCCGCAATGTCTATGCGCTGGAGACAACAACGGGGAAAGTTCGGTGGTCCACCAAGGTCCTTGGCCCCGCCCTGAGCCGCCCTGCGCTGGACGAAAAACGGGGGGTGCTCTATCTGAGCAGTGGCACCTACCGTGACAATCCCACCCTGACCGCCCTCAATGCCAAGACGGGCGCACAGGTCTGGGACTACAAGCTCGGCTACACCGCCGCCGCACCAACTCTCTCGGGCGGCCGGCTCTATCTCGCATCAACGAATGGGTACTTTTATGCATTTTCAATCCAATAGCGCTGTGATTAGCGCTCCTAAAATCGGTGGTTTCTGGCTTGGTTGCCAGGCCTGGACATTTAACAAGCGCACCGTTGCTGAGGCCATTGCGCTCACCGCAAAAGCGGGGGGCAAGACCATTGAGTTCTTCCCTGGACAGAAGCTCGAAGCGGGCGGCGAGGGGCTTGGCCCCGGAAACTCCGACGCCACGATCGCAAAAGTGAAGGCAATGTGTGAGCAGGCAGGTATCACCCCCGTGGCATTTGGTGTCACCGGCTTTGGAGCCAACGAGGCCGATGCCCGCAAGCTAGCCGAGTTTGCCAAGAAGCTGGGGATCCGCACGATTGTGACGGAGTCTGGCCCTGCGGAGCTCAAAGTCATGGAGAAGTTTGTGAAAGACATGGATCTCTATGTCGCCATTCACAACCATCCCAAGCAACCGAAGAACCCGAACTATAAAGTCTGGGATCCCAAGTATGTTCTTGAGCTGGTCTCCCCGTTTGACAAGCGCATCGGAGCCTGTGCCGACACGGGGCACTGGGTGCGCAGCGGCATCAAGCCCGTGGACGCGATGAAGATCCTTAAGGGACGCATCCATGCCTCTCACCTCAAAGATCTCAACCAGTTCGGCGAGCCCCACGGCCACGATGTTCCCTACGGCACCGGGGTCAGCGATGTCCCTGCCATTCTGGAAGAGTTCCGCAAGCAGAACTACCAAGGGCACCTCTCGATTGAGTACGAGATCAACGGCGATGGCCCGCTAGAAGACGTCGCTGCCTGTATTGGCTTTGTCCGTGGCCTTGGCTACAACAAGAAATAGCAAGTCAGAGCGCTCGCGCAAGCGGGCGCTCTCTTTTTTTACTTGACTATTTCCAATAATGGAAATATAATCACTTCATGCCTGGAAGCTCTCCTCGAACCCGTGCACTCCTCCATCCGATTCGGGCGAGAATCGTGATCGCTCTCCAGGACCGTCAGCTCACCCCACGCCAAATCTCCACCTACATGGAGGACGTTCCGCTTACCACGCTCTACCGGCATATCAACTTGCTGCTCTCCGCTGGAATGCTTGAGATTGTAGAGGAGCGCCGCGTGCACGGCACGGTCGAGCGGGTCTTCACCGTGGTCGAGGCCAATACGTTTCTGACAGAGGAAGACCGAGCACAGCTCACTGCCGAAGATATCACAGGGCTCGTGGGGGCGCTCACGGGAACCGTTCAGGAGGCATTTCGGCGCTACACTCGCTTTGCGACTCTTCCACCTGCTCAGCGAGACATCTCCCTGGTGGCCAAGTCCCTCTCGCTTACCGAAGACGAGTACCAGGCGCTTCGGCAGATCTTGATGGAGTTTATGAGCGCTCATGCGGGGCGTAGCGAAGCGCCTGGCAGGCAGCGCCGGATGGTCGCCTTCTTCTCTGCCCCCGATTTTGAGCCCGAAAAAAAATCTTCCGGCGAGTCGTAACTTTTTTCCTTGTGCTGAGTCTTAGTTTGCAGAAGCAATTCCAAAAATGAAAATATCACAAAAAGAACTTGATCCCAAGACCCGCCAACAAGTCTTTGAGGCGGTCTGGAACCGAATTAATGTCACGCACTTTGACCCGACTTTTGGCGGCGTCAACTGGGTGGCGATGAAGAAGAAATACGCGCCCCTGGTAGTCAAGGTGCGAAACAACGCGGAGCTCTACGCGCTGCTGAGTCGGCTGATCGGGGAGCTGAAGCAGAGCCACTTCGCCATTCTTCCTGCCGAGGCCTACAGTGTGAGCGAGGCGGTGGGAGCGATAGCCAAAGGTGAGGGCGTGAGCGGGCTGACGGTAGGGCTGCTTGGGGGCAACCCGATTGTCTTCGCCGTCGCAGAGTCCTCCGCGGGGCAGAAAGCAGGCGTGTTGCCGGGAGCCTGCATTGAGGCTGTTGATGGCAAGCCACTCCTCGAAGTGCTGGCAAGGCTTACGCCTGAGCAGAAGAAAGCAGGCTACCTCTCGCGGATGCTCCTGACACGCGCTCTGGGGGGCGATGAGGGCCAGCGGCGGACACTTCGCCTGCGTGAGCCTGAGGGCGGTGTGCGCGCGGTGGAGCTCACGCTGACCGCAGGGCCGCAGAAACGCGACAATGTCCTGCCAGGCTTTCCGCCGTTTCCCGCAGAGCTGGAGACCAAGCGCCTAGAGGGCAATGTCGCCTACATCCGCTTCTCACTCTTTACAGGGCTGCTCATGGAAGATCTGCGAAAGGCGTTCAAAGAAGCAGCGGATGCACCTGGGATTGTGATTGATCTGCGTGGCAACCCCGGGGGACTCGGCCCCGTGACCTATGCCATTGCGGGGCTTGTCAGTCAGAAGCCAGGGAGCCTTGGAGTGATGAAGACGCGCAGCTCCGCGCTCCAGTTTCCGGTCCTGCCACAAGTGCCGCGCTACGCAGGACCCGTTGCCGTACTCACCGACGAGCTCTCTGCCTCGTGCTCAGAGATCTTAGCGGGGGGGCTGCAAGAGCTCAAGCGCGCGGTGGTCATTGGGCGGAAGACGGCGGGAATGGTACTGCCCTCTGCCGTCGAGAAGCTACCGGGGGGCGTGCGGCTCCAGTACGCTTTTGCGGATTTCAAGACCCCCAAAGGTGTGTTATTAGAGGGCAAGGGAGTCACACCCGATATTGCCGTGACGCTCACACAAGCGTCTCTTCGCCAGCTCGGTGATCCGGATATCGCCGCGGCGCTGGCCTATCTTAAAACTCAGACGGAGAAAAAATAGATGAATCGCTACGGTTTACTGACACTGACGGCCCTCTGTGCCGTATCGGCTTCTGCACAGGCTCCCAAGCCCACGGGAGCGGCGCTGATGGACAAGGCTGTGACGGTGATCGGCGGGGCTGCCTGGCTTAAAGTGCAGAGTTTTACGAGCAAGGGAACGGTCTCGGTGCCAGCACAGGGCATCTCGGGGACGATGGAGATTCAGGCACAAGCGCCCAATAAGTTCGTCATGAAGCAGAGCCTCAAGGGCATGGGGGACTCGTCGAGTGCGTTTGATGGCACGGTGGGCTGGTCAAAAGATCCCTTCACCGGTCTACGGACACTCGCCGGGGCGGAGCTTGCCTCGCTGAAAGCCCAGTCGGCGCTCTCGATCCGTCCTGCCGATTGGAAGAGTGTCTATAGCAAAGCTGAGGTTCTGGGAACGGTCAAAGTCGCCGGTGCTCCAGCCTACCGGGTGCGCCTCACTCCCAAAGTGGGCAACCCGGAGACGCAGTACTTTGATGTGAAGACGGGGCTACAAGTCCGCAGTGACCAGACGCTGGAGACGCCCAATGGCAAGATCGCCGTCGAGAGCTACTTCTCCGACTACCGCACCGTGAGCGGCATCAAGATGGCCCATAAGATACGCCAGCTCGCGGGACCGACTGAGGTGGTCATCCTACTCTCCGACGTCAAGATCAACGCCCCCGTTGAGGCTAGTGCCTTTGCGAAGCCTAAAGAATAATGATCCACGTTGAAAATCTGAGCAAGACCTTCACGGATAAGAAGCGCGGCGAGGTATTTGCCGTGCAGGGGGTCTCTCTGGAGGCCAAGCCGGGGGAGATCTTTGGGGTTCTTGGCCCCAACGGCGCAGGAAAAACCACGCTCCTTCGCATGCTTGCCACGATTCTCACCCCGACTTCGGGCACGGCAAGCATCGGGGGCTATGATATCGTCCGCGAGCCCGAGAAAGTCCGGGCGCAGCTCGGCTATCTCACAGGCTCTGCCGGGCTCTATGAGCGGCTCACAGGCCGAGAAGTCCTGCGCTACTTTGGCGCACTCTACGGCATGGCTCCTGAGAAAGTCGAGGCACGAATCGGAGAGCTGACACGCGAGCTGGACATGTCCGAGTTTCTGGATGGCCGCTGCGACAAGCTTTCTACGGGCCAGAAGCAGCGCGTCTCGATTGCTCGCTCGGTGCTCCACGATCCGCCGGTGGTCTTCTTTGATGAGCCGACCAGTGGGCTGGATCTGATGGCGGCCCGAACCGTGGTGCGCTATATCCGGCGCTGCAAAGAGCAAGGCAAGTGCGTGGTGTTTTCCACACACATCATGAGCGAGGTCGAGGCGCTTTGTGACCGGATTGCGATTATCTACGACGGCAAAGTGGCGGCCATTGGCACGCTCGCGGAGCTACGCGCGAGAGCGGGTGCGGAGTTTTTTGAGACCGTGTTCCTACGTCTCATTGGTGTCGAGGAGAACTAAGTGATGACGATGTGGCAGATTGTCTTTAAAAAAGAGTTCAAGGAGATCTTCTCCGACTCACGGACGCGCTTTAATGTGGTTGTTAGCCCGCTCTTGATCACCCCCTTGATTCTTGCCTTGGTCGGGAGCATGGCGCAGCGCCAGGCCAAAGAGAGCCGGGCTGAGACGATTAAAGTGGGCGTGGTGGGGATGCAAAAAGCGCCCCAGCTTATGGAGGAGCTGAAGAACGCGAATAAAATCGAGCTGGAGCCGGTGGCGAGTGTGGAAGCTGCCGAGGCGAAAGTGCGCGATCGTAGCCACAAAGCCGCGATTCTCCTGCCCGAGGACGCCGATGAGCGGCTGGGAAACGGCGACTCTATCTCGATTCCCGTGGTGCAAGATGCAGGCAATGAAGCATCGGAGCAGGCGGCAAAGCGTGTGAAAGATCTTCTCAGTGAGCGCGGCGACCTGCTCGCGGCAAAGCGCCTGCAAGACGCGGGCCTCTCCAAGCAGCTTGTGAAGCCATTTCTCCTGGGGGATAAGAAGCTTGTTGGCAGTGGAGGGGCAGGAATGCAGCTCCTTGCGATGTTCTTGCCCTACACCCTGGCGCTCTCGGCACTCATGGGGGGGATCATGGCCGCGACCGACTCGGTGGCGGGGGAGAAAGAGCGTGGGACGCTAGAAACGCTTCTCGTGGCTCCGCTCTCGCGAAGAGACATTGCGCTGGGCAAGTTCTGCACCGTGACGGCCACCGCTCTGGTGAGTAGCCTGCTCTCGGTGGTGGGGCTGTTCTGGCCGTTTTATGTCAAGCTGCCAATGTTTAACTGGATGACCTCCGATGGACTCAGCCTGGGGCCCGCGGCCTTTGTTGCGATTTTGTTAGTACAGGTTCCGCTTGCCGTGCTGGGCTCCGGCGTCTTGCTGGCAGTCTCCACGATGGCGCGCAATCAGAAAGAGATGCAGACACTCACCGGGCCCATCGTGATGGTGGGGCTGGTGTGCTCGATGATGGCAATGCTGGTGCGTGCGGATGCGGCGCTCTACTGGTCTCTCGTTCCTATTGCCAACTCTGGCCTGGTGCTCAAGCAGGCGCTTCAGGGAATGCTCAATCCCACTTTTGTGGCCCTCGCCTGTGGAACCTCCGTGGTCTACGCCGGTATCGCCGTCGCCTTTGCCGCGAGCCTCTTCAAACGTGAGAACGTCCTCGCCCGGTTTTAGTCCCCTCGATCAGAACGAGGGGACTGGAGAGCCTTTGGCTACAAAGGCCGTTCCGGCCATCCCAATTTCTTATGGCCGGGACGGCCTTCGTAGCTTTAGCTCTCCAGCCCCGCCGCTCTAACCGGCGGGGGAACCTTTTGGCTCTGTTGAATGTATAAAGAGGCACGATGGGCGAGCAACTAGACAAAGAGGACGAAATGAAAACAGAAGAGACAATCGTAATCGCGGGTGGCTGTTTTTGGTGCATAGAGGGCATGTTCACGCTGCTCAAGGGCATCCTAAAGGCGGAGTCGGGCTACTGCGGGGGCCGGGTTCCCAACCCCACCTATGAGCAGGTTTGCAGTGGAACCACGGGGCATGCGGAGGCGGTGAAGCTTACCTACGACCCTAAAATCATCACGGCGCGTGATATCTTGTCCATCTTCATGACGGTTCACGACCCGACCACTCTCAACCAGCAAGGCCCCGACAAAGGCACGCAGTACCGCTCGGCGATCTTCTTTAAGAACCCCGCCGAGAAGGCACTGGCCGAGAAAGTAATCGCGGAGGTTGTGGCACAAAAAGTCTGGGGCCGCAAGCGGATTGTCACGACTCTAGAGCCACTGACGGTCTGGTATGTGGCGGAAGAGTACCACCAGAACTACTTTGACAAGTTCACTAAGGCAGACTATGCCAAGAAAATGAAGATGAACGCGGGCTACTGTCAGTATATTGTCGCCCCACATGTGATTGAGTTTCGCAAGAAGTTTGCCGACCGGCTGAAAAAATAGCCTTGGCGGAGCGCATTCTCCTCCTCGGGGCGAGCGATCGTGGCAAGACCTACACGGTTCATCAGCTCGCCCGCGAGGCCGCCCGCACCCATAAAGTCGCGCTGATTGATGGCGACACGGGCCAGTCCGAGCTAGGGCCGCCAGGGACGGTGAGCTGGGCGTGGATGCAGCCCGAAGGGCCGCAGCGGGGCGGGACGCGTTTTGTGGGGGCACTGAGCCCGGCGAGCGCCGCACTGGAGCAGATTATCGCCCTCACGGAAGTGGTACGTCAGGCAGAGACAGCGGGGGCGCAGCTGCTCTTTCTGGATACACCGGGCTACGTCGCCGGTCCCGGAGCACGCCGGTTTCTCGCGTCGCTGGTGCAGGCGCTCACTCCCAATCGAATCCTGGTTCTCGAAAAAGACGGTGAGCTCGGGAGCCTGCCGAGTCTACTGGCAACCTTGAGTGGAGCAGAGCTAAGCCCGCTGCCGGTCGCCGATGCTGTCGTACGCAAGTCTCCCAGTGTTCGTGCCACCCGCCGCCTCACGCGCCTTGCACGAGCGCTGGAGGGGGCAACCGAGCACCAGCTTGCTCTGGAGGGACTCACCACCCTGGGCGCGACTCTGGGAACGGGAGCGCCCATCGCGCCGCACCTTGCACGCTGGGCAGGTACCGCGCTTCGGCTCAGCTGCGTCTATGGGGAGATCGCCGAGGGAACCCTGGCACTCTTTGTCAATGGCCCGCTCCGCCCCGGCTGGGAGTCGCTGGTCGGGCTCACTCTGGATCACTTCCGCGTCACCCGTGTCCGTGCGATCTCCCTCACCTCACTCGAAGGCGTGTGCCTAGGCCTCCACGATGAAAAAGGCCGCTACCTGGGAATCGGTCGCTTTCTAGGCCTCGACCCCGAGACCCAGCGCCTCAAGCTCTCCACCACGGTTCCCCCGGAGTATCTCGCCCTCCTCACCTTTGGCCGCTTTCGCATCACCGCCGATGGGCAGATGCTCGGGGAACTCAAGCCTGGCGAGCTATAATGGGCAATGCGCCCCAGACAAGCCGGTTTACCTCCCGCAGATACCCTTGCTACGTTTCTTGAGCGGCTCTACTGGAACCCGGTGGAGCGAGGGCCGTTGCTGATCATCGCTCCCGAGTACTACCGCCGACAAACGCAGCCAAATGCTCCACCACCGAGCTTTAGCCGTGGAGTCCCTGCGACGACCGAGGCAGCGACGAAGACAGCTACTTTTGCGGAAGGCGGGCCGCTCAACCCCGCGCAGATACTCCCAGAGTTTGGGGCGCAGGTGCTGCGCTTTGAGGGAATCAGCGTGGTCGCTCCTGAGCGGATGCTCGTTTTCCATCCGCGACCTTTGCCACTGAACGATGGGAGTAGGGTTGATTTCTTAGGCTTATCCGATCTTGGGTGGCCGTTTCTTGCCTCGCTGAGTGCGGAGCAGTGCCAGGCGCTAATTGGCTCGGGGCTGGCTCTCTCGCGGCTAAAAGAGGATCAGAAAGCACTCTTGATCAAGCTGATCCCAACGCAGGGTCGGCTTCAGTTCACCGGAGTGTCGCCTTTTCCGTCGGATGCGAAAGAGACTCCCGTCTTGCCGCCTGACGTTCTAGAGAGTGGCCTGCTACAGCTCCGTCAGACCCTGAGCCTTACGAGCTTTGCAAGTGGGAAAAAAGACAGCGAGATCGACTTCCAAGACGCGACACCGACAGAAGTGACAACGCACGCCAGGCAACAACAGGTGGTGACCCTTCGGCCTGGCCCGGATCTTCGTCGCTGGCAGGAAGCGGATAATCCTTTTGAGGTCGCTCCCGCACGCACAAAGCCCCGTGCTTTGAATCTGGACACAAGTGCACGGGTCTTGCTGGAGGGGGCCTCTGATGTGCAGACGCTGGTGCAGCGCTTGGCCACGGCAACACAGCTTCCTCTGCTTTGTGATCGCCGTTTGGGTGCGCACTCGGTTGTGGTACGTGGTGGCGGGAGCGTGCGGGCAGGCGAACTACTCAAGGCACTCTGTCGGGGGCTGAACGCGAGTGTGCGCCGGGTCGGGTCTGTGTTTTTATTTACGGAGGATCAAGAGACCACGCGGGAGCTGGAAGAAAAACAACTGCAAGTTCGTGTGCTAAACCGCGAGAAAAACGCTTCGGCGAAGTTTCTGCAGACGGCGCTCGACAAAATAGACGCTCGTCGTAAGCTGATCCAGGGTAAGTTTCTCAGCACGGTGCCTCGCAAGAGTGGCTCGCTGGCCCCGGAGTCGCTCTGGAAGCTCGCCTGGGAGCGGGGGGCAGCTCCGGCTGACTCTGAGGAGGACGAGGACAAAGATCCTCCCTCGCTTGCGATGTGGCTTTTGCCTGAGTCGCTTCAAAAAACACTGTTGCAGCGCGTTCAGCGGGAGGAAGCCGCCGCACGTCAGCGAACGCCGCCTGCGCTTGAGCCGATAGCCATGCCGGATCGTGTGAGTGCGACGCTAGAGCTGGAGCTGAGGGTGAACCTGCCCACGCTGGGGGCACACTTCACCGTGAGGAAGTTCTCGGCTTCGGAGATCCACCCCGACAAGAAATTTGCCTCTGGGGAGCCGGTAGTTTGGCCCGAGGAGCTGAAAACGCGTGCACTACTGGTGCAGCTGCCTAAGAGCCTAATAGAGATTGAGTCGCTTGTCGGGCTTGCGAAACAAGCGCAAGTGACGGAGCTACGGGTGCCCGTCGGGGTGAGCGAGGAGCAAGTTCGGATACTGATGGAACTGGGCAAGAAAGCAAAAACTGCCGGGTTTGGCGTGCGCCCCGTCCTCTCGCCGCTGACTCCGCTCCAGCCTACGACACCGCGTGAGACAAGCCTTTTAGGCCAGACTCTGGTGCAGTATGCGCACTCCGCAAAGGCAGGCTACGAGAATGATATCCTGATCGAGCGTTTAAGAAAGCTTGACATGGCAATCCCCGAGCTTCTTGACCTTCGCGCCTTTGCCGAGCGTGCCCACCGCTTGCGTGCGCTTCCGGGCATCACAGGAATTAGCCTGCGCGACATCGCTTTCGGGCTGGGAGGGCGAACATCTGGCTGGGAAGCCTCGGGGGGCCTGGCGCGCCGCCTTGCCTTTTTAAAGCGCGAGCAGCTCGATCTGGCTGATCTTGACGATGTCCGGGGGGCTTGGACACTCTCAAACCAGCCGTCTGCTCCCGTCCAGGCGATGCTTCGTACGCGCTGGGAAGCTCTCCAGTTTGAGCGACGTACTCTGTTTCTGACACGCTTGCACAAGGCGCTGAAAGAAGCGGGTTTAGAGGCCGTGGATGCCGAAAAAGGCCCTTTTCAGGTAACCCGACGCTGGGAGCAGTTTCGGCCTGGTTTCTTTTTGCCGGGAGACGATAACCTGCTGGGCATCGCACCCTTGGTAGCCGCGGGGCGTCCCGCACTGGGAGTGGTGCAAAAAACACTCTGGCCATTCTTTTGGCAATACGCTCCCAGCGGCACGGAGCTGCTGGACGAGGTCGGACGCCTGCGCTTCTTCCTGAACCAATCGCTACGTGACCTTCTGAAGGAGGAGAAAGAGAAGAAGCTCGCCGGAGCGATTCTCGATCTGTCCGATCAACCACTTCCTGAAGCACTCGCGACTCTGACGAGTGCCTTTGGAAAATCCCCGCTCCTCAAGTAGCGCCTACTGGTTGTCTTTAAACTCCTCGTACCACGCCATCTGCATCGCTTCCAGCTTAGCTTCATTGGAGGCCAGTGGGTCGTCGGCAAAGTCCGGGAGTGCCACGACCATTTTGTGCAGATCCGTAAAGCGCACGGTCAGCGGATCGGTGTCCGGGTTCGCATCGTAGAGCTCAATCCCAATATCTTCTGCATCGGTCCAAGTCATTTTCATAGCCTGAAGTGTACCCGCCCACGCAACTTTTGGGAGTTTACGGAGACAAATACCCATGCAACAATCTCAACAGTCGCTCCCCAATATTCTCACAGAGACCGAGCGCACACAGCTCCGGCAAGCTTTCTTTTCGGGAGCAGGGCCACTGGGAATCGCAACACTTGGGCTCAGGGGGATTGTTTACTTCCTCGGAGGGCATTTCGAGAGCACCTTACCCATACGTCTCTGGAACGTGCTGGGAGAGCTCTGGGTTGTTGTCTTGCTGGGGATCGCGTTTTTGCTGGGGCGATGGCGTGTCAAAGAAGCCGGACTTCTGCGGGAAAGCGCTAGTGTAGAGGTTTGGAGCCGCACTCCACGCTCGTATGCGCCCAATGGATCACAGGAGCTTATCTCGCAGCGGAGCCTATGGCAGCTTGCCATGGTACTGCTTCTGATAGGCATTCTGGTGCCGATCTTTTCCTATTTGTGGTCGCATGCCAAAAATCTCCAGGGAGCGTATCTGGCCGCTCTTTTGTGCAGCATTCCGGGACTGCTGTGCTTGGTAGGACTACTGCGTTTTTTCTCGAAAGCATCTCAAACACTGGCCTCTTTGGACACCAACGGGGTGACATTTGGCGAGAGACAGGTGCTTTGGGAGCATATCGTCAGCGCTGAGGTAACGCATACCCCACTTTTTCTAGGGCACGATACCCAGCTCACTTTTCGTTTAACCAACACCGAGGGACAGCTTCATGTTGGGAAACTGACGAGTGATCCCACCCAGGCATTCTGTCGCATGGAGTAGCTCCAGGATTTCTACGGGGCGCTTCGAGCCACCTTTGACCAGCACAGTGTCCTCACTCATACATCGTCGCGAAAATGATGCAGAAACAGCGCACCCGCCAGAACCTCTGGCTCTTGAAAACCGCCTACTGGCTCGGCTATGGAAGTATCCCTGGGCTTGGGGGGCTTATCTACTACCTCTACCACGCGCTGCTCGCCGAATGGGGGCAAAATGCTATATTTTTCTTCTTCTACACTCTCCATCTCCTTCTGAGTCCGTATCTGGGAAATACGCTGGCGGGAGTCACGGGGGACTCGCAGGCACGGCGGCACAAAGAAGTCTGGACGCGTACTCCTGAGGCGCTTCCTACGTTTCCTACCCTGGAGATTTTGAGTGACGCGGCCTTTGCAGCTCGAATTCATCGCCGCGATTTTTTGGTTGCGTGGCTGATTGCTCTTGGAGGCATTGCCTATACTGCACTTTCGACACCGACCTACCTTGTACGCTCGCCGCTGCTGTTAATCTTGCCGCTCGCTGTCTATCTCCTGCGAGTGTCTTCCTCCAAGGCCATTGCCTGGGCGGGGGGCGAGGGAATTCGGGCCAGTGACCATGCCAGTGCCTGGTTGCCTTGGGAGGAGATTGCTCGTGTGGAGGTACGCCTGGAGTACGACTACCTCGGGGATCCGAAGCTACTCGCGCTCAGCTTCTTCGATGCGTTTGGAAAAAGCCTTGAACAAGTCTGGCTAGATACCGAGCGCTCCCAGCGCCCCGAGCGTGCCTCACTGGAGAACTTCTACGGAACCCTACGGGCAGCATTCGAGCGGCACGAAACGCAGGCAACGGAGACGCGCTAGCTTGCATACAGCTCTCTTGACTGGTACAAAAAGTTATGCTGCGGAAGCAAAATCACGTTCCTACACCACTGACACCTCAGGAAAAAAGGCAGCTTCAGTGGTCGTATTGGTTCGGGACAATCCTTACTGCAGTTCTTTGCCTGCTGCTCTTTTCAGGCTTTAGCTTTCTCAAGGGCGCCTTCCCCGATGCGCTTCCCAAGTGGCTCTGGAGTTTGCTTAAAGCGATCTTTTCTTCAGGGCCGCTCTGGGTGCTTCTTGCACATGCACAGGGCCATCGGCGAGTGAAGGAAACAGGACTCTCCCGTGAGGCAACTCTTCAGGAAAGCTGGAGCCGAAAGCCCCGCTCCCATCACGTCCGGGAGCCCGTCGCCGTGCTACGTCAGCTAGGGAACCCTGCGCGATTCGCGATCGGGTTTGGCGGGCTCTTCTTTGTGGGTCTGGGAACGATTGCGCTTTTGTTTGTCTTTAACCGCCACTGGCTCTCTTTTGTACTCACAGTGCCCGTAATTTTTATGGGGCTGGGCTGTTTGTACTATGCTGTCTTTCAGCAGCGAAACAAGCTCTTAGCTCTCCTCCAGAGTGATGGAATTGCTTTCAGCGCTGACGAAGTGCTACCCTGGAAAGAAATCTGTCATGTGGATGTCACACGGCAGTTTGATTACCTAGGTCGGGAGACAGAGCTAACCTTGGCGTTCACGGACACAAACGGCAAACTCTCAACGTATTCGATGACGACATACCAGCAACAAGAGCCAACGACCTCGGAGCAGCTTCAGAAGTTCTACGAAGCACTTCAGGCGGCTTTTGAGCACCGTGAAAATATTACATAGTAGAGCCTTTTTCACGAATCGCTCTCGCCGCCCCCTCGAAGGGGGCGTCTGCAATGGCTTCGTTCCTCAGCCGCAAAGCCCGTGCCGGGCTACCGAGTCCGTCTCCCCAGCCCGGCACGGGCTTCGCGGCCGCAGGCCACCCAGACGCCTCATTTCATGGGGCGGCGGAGCGATTCGTGAAAAAGGCTCAGTAGACGCAAAATGCGTGAATTTTCGCATATGGGTAGAGGCTCCGAAGCGGGCTTTAGCCTGCTTGTCCCATCAGCGGGCCGCTTTTGCCGCCCACGATGAAATGACACCAGGCCGCAACCGATAGGGCATATCGCGCGTCTAGTGGTTCGGAGTATAATATGACCATGCCTGACGAGACCACCACGCCTTCCGCGCCGCCGCCGCTGCCTACCTCTTCTTCCCCCTCTTTAAGTAACGCTCCTGCGCTTCCTCAGAACGAAGACCAGAAGCTCCGGGGAATCTCTCGCTCGCTGATGATCGCTGTCGGTGGGACGGGCCATAAGATCCTGCTCGACGTGCGCCAGCGCATGATCCAGAAGTACGGCTCGCTCGACAAGCTGCCCATTGTCTCGTTCTTGCTTTTGGACACCGATCAGGCCATCTTTGGCAAGAACCCCAACTACTCCGACGCGGCGAACCTAGACAACGCCGACAAGATCCACTGCTCCGTGCACGGCGTCGAGCAGCTACGACGAAATCTGCGCGAGTACCCGCACCTCCGCGACTGGCTCGACCCTCGGACGCTCTCAGGCGACATCCACCAGGGAGCGGGCGCGGTGCGTGCGCGGGGTCGCCTGGCACTCTACTGGAACTACGACACCATCGCCCGACGTCTTGAGGAGGAGTACACCGAGATCACCAAAGATGCCAGCAAGGCAATCGCGATCAAGAACGGGATGCAGGTCTCCGAGGGCGTGACGGTCTACATTGTCGGCTCGCTCTTGGGTGGCACCGGCTCGGGGATGTTTTTGGACTTGGCCTATACCATCAAAGAGCTCTTCAAAGACCAGCGCATGCTGGAGATTATCGGGATCTTTGGCATCCCGCCCAACACCGCCGCCGTGGCCGTGGACAACCGGCCCAATGCCTACGCCAGCCTGCTAGAGCTCAACCACTACACCGATATCTCCACGACGTTCACCGCGCAGTACAAGCCGGATCAGCCCGGGATCGAGAACGCCGACCCACCGTTTCGCTACACCTATCTCGTGGACACGTCAAGCCCCGCTGCCAATCTCGGCAGTGTGGACAAGATGGTCGAGATGGTCGGGCACTCGGTGTTCTTGGACCTGACCAGTGAGTTCCAGCGCCAGAAAAAGTCCAACCGCGACAACTTCGATCAGTTCCTGACAAGTCCCGATGACCTCGGGTGCGCTCAGAACTACCTCGCGATGGGTTTGGCCGCGATCCACTTCCCCAAAGATAAAGTGCTCCACGCCTGTGCGAGCCGCTTGGCACGGCAGATTCTCACCCGCTGGACAGAGCCGCTGGCGCGTGTCAGCAATGTCGGGGCGTTTGCCGAGCAGGAGCTGGGGCGGCTAGGCCTCGATCCCGAGAGCATCCAGCGCGGCATCCAAGTCGCCAATATCGAGTCGGGGGAGCTCTTGCGCGATGTGGCTCTGGCCTACTGGAATGGGGTGAACCGCAGCTACGGCGCGGCCTATCCGGGGCACGACAATGTCGGGGCGTTTCTCATGGCGCGGCAGGAAGAGCACCAGAGCCGCTTCACCGACACCGACCCGAACCCGGACATTCTCTCCAAGCAGCGCGCCAACCTCGGGGAGTATCTCTTCCAGATGCAGCAGAACCTGCGCGGCACAATTCCGGCCAAAGAGAACGCGCTCCGCAACTTCATCAGCGAGTGTGTCAACGATCCCAACCGGCGGCACGGGGTCGCGCGGGCCTTTTTGGACCATGCGGTCGAGCGCTTCCGGGCCTACGCCACGGAGCTGGGGCGGATGCGCGATGAAGCCCAGCCGACCCTGGCCCCGATTGCCGAGAGCCGGGACACGCAGGTCTCCGAGATGAACCGGCTTGCCAAAGACGCGATGCTCTCGCTCATCATGGGAGCTAAGCGTAAAGAAATTGATGAGAAAAAAGAAGAGTATCTCACCCGTGCCCGGCAGTGGGAGACGACACTTCTTGACATCCGAACGGCGGAGCATGCGATCTACTTCTACACCGGAATGCTGGGGGTCCTGGAAAACCTCAAGACCGAGATGGATGCCTATATCGAGCGGATGAAGGGGCTGGAGGCGTTCTTCCACAAAGAGGAGCAGACCGCAGTCGAGAACCCGGTGGATGTCAATGGCCTGGTGATCTTTGATCGCGGGCAGCGCCAGGAGAAAGAGAACGGCCAGGTGACCTACGTCAATGGGGATATTGACAAGCGCTACACGGCCTATGTGGGCAATGGCTCCGACCCTGGCAATGCGACCGTTAACACGACGTCGGCGGATATTCTCAGTGAGCTGGGTACCAGCGGCAATATCTATGGTCTGCGCGATGCCGATCTGAACCGGGTACGCTCGGGGATTATCGGGCGCTGCCGGGTCGTCTTTAAGGCGGTGGAGCAAGAGGCGGTGCTCGAAAAATTCTTCGAGCGCTTCGGTGTCGGCACCGACCGGGCCATTGAGGAGCTGCGGCGCATCCACGCGCTCTCGCAGCCTTTTATTCACTTGGCGGAGAATGCCCCTAACTACAAGCACCACCAGAACAAGTCCCAGACCATTGTCGGTGTGATGCACGGCTCAGAGCCACGCTCTGAGGCGGAGGGTGTCTTTAATAAGATGCTCAAGGAGACCGTCCAGGGAATCCGCGATGGTCAGATCACCAACGCGGGTGAGCCACACCAGGTGCTCTTTTTGCGCGAGCGGGCCTCGTTCCCACTCCGCCTTTTAGAGGGAATGGAGAACTACCAGTTCGCCTACGAGCAGGCCAAAGCCGCGGGGGCGAGTGCCAACCCGATCCACACACGCCGTGATGTGAAAGAGTGGCTACGGATCGCGCCCCCGAGCTTTGAGGATCAGAAAGGGGCCTGGCAGACCTTCTGTGTTGGCTGGGCTATGGGCGTGATTGCTGAGGAAAAAGACACGCGCTACACCGCCGCGGGAGCCCGCGAGACCATTAAGTTTATCGCCAGCTACCGCGATCGCTTCGGCATGGCCAAGACCGACCCGCTGGGCACGTTCATCTCCATCACGGGGGATCTTGCCAAGCTGATGCAAGCCGCAGAGACCGAAGCCGAGCAGTCGAACCGTCCACCACGCGAGGCGCGTGAGATGGTGCTCTTGCTGTGTGACCAGCGGCAGCTAAAAGAGCAGATTGACCGGGGGATTCAGGCCAAGCTGGTGGAGCAGGGGGTGCAGCTCATGGGCCAGCAGCTTCTCGCGCATGTCGAGCAGCAGAACGCGCGAAACTTCGGTCGTGCAATTCTACGTCCTTACCAGCAGGCTATCACGGACTACTTGGAGAACATCAACTACAACCCCGAGATGCCTGCCGTGATTGTCGCACCCATTGCCCCTGCGCCCGTCGCCGTGGCACCCGCTCCCGTCGCCGCACCTGCCCAGCCCGTCGTGGTGGCTCCTGGCCCCGCAAGCCTTGGCAGCCTCAAAGAGCGCCTCGCTAACCTGAAGGTCTTGTTAGAAGAGGAGCTCATCACGCAAGCCGACTTCGAGGCCCGAAAGGCCGCGATCTTAACCGAGGTGTAGCCCCTTCGGGCCATCTCCCCGGCTTCGTTCGTTCCTCACTCCGCCGACCCTCTTCCTGTTTCCCGCTTCGCGGAGGAAGAGGGTTTTGAGAGAAAGCGACCATGGACGAGCGTTTTCTTCCGCTCCCCAATAAGCCCATAGCACAAGGCGAGCATATTCTGGTCGTGGACGATACGCCTGCCATGGCGAACCTGATCGCGGGCTACCTTCGCGAGGCAGGCTACAAAGTCGAAATTGCTTACAGCGCCGAGGAGGCATGGGAAGCGCTTTTGCAGAAGCTCCCGATCTTGATAACTGTAGATGATTTTTTGCCAGGGGCAAGCGGGTACGAGCTTTGTAGGTCAGTGCTATGGTTATACAATGACAAGTGGTACGGTTGTTGTCGGATTATGATCGTTGATCAAAGACTTGATCATAATTGGTCAATGGGTTATAGGTCGCCTCTTTTTGATATTTGTTTAACGAAGCCCTTCAATCCCAAAGAGCTGGTGTCTTTTGTCCGGCGGATTATGCAAGCTTCGTCGGAGGGAGACGGGTGGTATCAGATTTAGGAAACTGAGTGCTGGAGAACCCTCTTCCTAGCGAGGTATGAGCGTCACAGGAAGAGGGTCGGCTGAGGGAAGAAGCCGGAAATATAGCTTCGGGTGGGGGAAATATAACCCTCTATGCTGCTTTCTTCAATGGCAAGGGTTCAGCCATTATCGTTGAAGTTGCTTCTGTAGCAAGGCTTGCCTGTATCACGGCCCACTCTGCTTCGGGGACGCGTAGGAACGCCTCGACGAGGCGGGGCTCGAACTGCTTGCCGGACTCCTCGGCGATAATATGGGCTGCCGTGGCGTAGTCGCGGCCTTTGCGGTAGGGGCGGTCAGAGCGGATGGCATCGAACGTGTCCACGAGAGCAAAGAGGCGGGCGGCGAGGGGAATGTCCTCCCCCGAGAGGCGCATTGGGTAGCCGTTGCCATCCCAGCGCTCCTGGTGGGTCAGCACAATATCGCGCTCACGGCTCAGGTGCGCGATTCCTTGGAGCATCTCAAAACCAAGCCGAGGGTGGCGCTGCATGACCTTGCGCTCATCGGGGGTGAGGGGGCCAGGCTTGTTGAGGATCGCATCGGGGATTCCGATCTTGCCGATATCATGGAGCAGGGCCGCGCGGCGCAGAAAGCGCAGCTCCTCGATGGGCAGGCCAATCTCTTGGCCGAGCCGAACGGTGTAGGCCGCAACGCGCTGGGAGTGCCCTTCGGTGTCCTGGTCGCGCTGGTCCAGAGCGGTGGAGAGGGCTTCTAGAGTGGCGTTGTAGCTGACTTCGAGCTGGGTGTAGAGCAGCGCGTTCTCCAGAGTGAGTGCGGCCACATCGGCGATGGCACGAAAAAGCTCCAGATCCGCGTGCTCAAAAGGGCGGCTCTCCGCCTTATTGATCGCCTGCATCGCACCAATTGCAACACCGCCACGCACCAGGGGCACAGAGAGAAGCGAGTGTGTGACGCGGCCCGTCACACTATCCGCGAGGCGGCTATGGCGGTCGTCGAGCTGGGCATCGGTGATGAGCAGCGACTGCTGGCGCGTGATGGTCGCTCCCACGATACCCTCATCGAGGGGGAGCGAGAGGCCCTGCACTTGCGCGGCTCCAGGGCCCGTGGCAAAGCGGCAGGTGATGCGACGATGCAAGTGATCTGCCAGCCAGAGCGACTGTGCCTCGGCCTGAAGCGCGGCATTGACCTCGGCAAAGAGGCACGGGATAAGATCATCGAGCTGGAGGGTTTGTTGTAGGTGTGCCCCGATGTGATCCAGAAGCGCTCGTCGCTGATCGGCAGCGACGAGAGCACTCTTCAAGCGCTCGTTTTCGAGACGAAGCGCTTCTAGCTCTTGGGTTGGGGGAGACATCTCACTCTGATTGTAGGTTGTTGCTCTATCTCTCTGGAGGGATATAATAATGGCATGCTCAGATTTTTGCCGCTCTCGCTGCTATTGCTGGCAGCGGCAGCTCCACAGCCACCCGCAGATTTAGTGGCCCGTCACGAAAAAGAGGCGCTGCCGCTTCTGAAGCAGTACTGCCTGACCTGCCACTCCGGGAGCCAGCCCAGTGGCGGTATCAATCTCGATCCCGCGGATGTGGCCGGGATTCATAAAAATGCGGAGAACTGGCGCAAGGGGCTCGCTCGCCTCAAAGATCGCTCGATGCCGCCGCGTGGTGCTAAAAAACTCCCTGAGCCTGAGCGTGGTGCTCTAGGAGTGGCTCTGGCCGCTGTGCTGGATGCCGCGCCCGTGAAAGCTGCGCCTGGACATACGGTTCTACGGCGCTTGAGTCGCCTGGAGTACAACAACACGGTTCGGGATTTGTTTAGTGTGACGATCAAGCCGGCCGATAGCTTTCCTGCCGATGGCGGCGGCGGTGGTGGTTTTGACAACAACGCCGATACGCTCTTTCTGCCTCCCGTGCTTCTGGAGCGCTACCTGATCGCGGCTCAAGAGGTTCTGGAGGCAGCCCCACCCAGCACGCTCTTTTTTGTCAAGCCGAGCGCCAAGCTCCCCGCCCGCGCCGCTGCCAAGACCATTGTCGAGCGCTACGCCTCCCGCGCGTTCCGTCGGCCTGTCTTGCCCGAGGAGACGGCTCGCTTAATGCGCCTCTATAGCGCACAGAAAGTCCACGAAGACGGTGTGAAGGCGGCGCTGAAGGCGGTGCTGATTAGCCCGAGTTTCTTATTTCGGGTGGAAGAGGCTCCCACCAACACGGGAAATATCGCGCTCTCGGACTATGAGCTGATCAGTCGTCTCTCGTATTTCCTGTGGTCGTCACTGCCCGATGACACGCTCTTTACGCTTGCTCGGACAAAGAAGCTGAGGCAGCCTGGTGTGCTCGCCGCGCAAGTGCGCCGCATGCTGCTAGATCCCAAGTCCCGCAGCTTCTACGAGAGTTTCGTGAGCCAGTGGCTGCACACCCGCGACTTGCAGACCGGAGTCGCCACACCCGATCGAGGCCGCTTCCCGCAGTACGACAATACCCTCCGTGATGCAATGTACCAGGAGCCGGTGTTGTTCTTTGAGAGTCTTTTTCGGGACAATGCGCCGCTAACCAACTTACTCTCTGCCGATTACACGTTTGTGAATGATAAACTAGCCGCGCACTATAGCATGGAGCCCGTGACCGGTGGCGGTTTCAAGAGAGTGTTGGTGGACACGGCAAAGCGCGGGGGGATTCTGACCATGGCGGCGACCCTGACCGTCTCCAGCTACCCACAGCGCACCTCGCCGGTCTTGCGGGGGAAGTGGGTTCTCTCCGAAGTCCTAGGAACGCCGCCGCCCCCCCCGCCGCCCGTGACCAAGACCCTGCCACCGAGCGATAGAAAAGAGAATGGCCTGACCTTTAAGCAGCGGCTCGAAAAGCACCGCGAAGAGCCTGCCTGCGCCGGGTGCCATGCCCGCATTGATCCGATGGGCTTTGGACTAGAAAACTACGATGCGATTGGGCGCTGGCGTGAGAAGATCAACGACGATCCGGTGGATGCGAGCGCCAAGCTCTTAACCGGCGAGGAGTACCATAGCGCCTCGGAGTACAAGGCGCTGGTTCTGAAGCAAAAGGATGCTTTTTTGCGCAACTTAGTCGAGAAGGTGCTCGCCTACGCCCTGGGCCGTGGCCTAGAGCCGCACGATCAGCCCGCGGTGAAGAAGATCCTAGCGGCCCTACAAAAAGACGGCAACAAGTCCGAGACTCTAGTCCGCGAGGTGGTCTTGTCCCTGCCGTTTGGGTTCAAAGAATAGCCTCCGCCCCGTAAACGAGGCGTCGAGAGCCTCGCAGGCTCGGCTGGGAAGCCCGTGCCGGGCTGCGGCCATGCCCTCTAAAAAACAGAAAACCCACCCGCCTAGGTTCCCCCCTCCGGGTACCCCGCGAAGCGAGGGTGGGGGGGCTAGGGGGTGGGTCGGGAGGGCTCTTACTTGAGCTCGATGGTTGCGCCTTCGGCCTCGAACTGGACCTTGAGCTTCTCGGCTTCTTCCTTGCCAAGGCCGGTCTTAACAGCCTTAGGTGCGGTGTCTGCGATCTCCTTGGCCTCTTTGAGACCAAGACCGGTGATGTCACGAATGACCTTGATCACCTGAATCTTCTTGTCGCCGGGGCTCACAAGAATCACGTCGAACTCGGACTTCTCCTCTTCGACAGGTGCGGCGGCGCTGCTAGCAGGGCCAGCGGCAACGACGGCGGAGACGCCGAACTCGGTCTGGAGGGCCTGCACGAGGTCGTTGACCTCCAGAATGGTCATGCCCTTGAGCTGCTCAATAAAGTCAGCGGTATTGATAGCCATTTTAGTTTCCTTTGTGACGTTTTAACGTCGTGTCAATTAAGCTGCCTTCTGCTCTGCGATAGACGCAAGCGTTGCGGCGAGGCTGGTCAGAGGGGACTGGAAAGCCCCAAGAATCATCGCGTAGAGAGTGTCGCGCGGCGGGATCTTGGCCAGAGCGTCAATGTTTGCTGCACTCTGGAAAGTACCGTCTACCACACCACCCTTGATCTTCAACGGGGTATTGCGGTTGCTGGCGATGTAGTCGCTGATCACCTTGGCGGCTGCCAGGGAGTCTTTGGCGAAGACAACAGCGGTGGGGCCGTTCAGGGCGGCATCCAGGTCTGCGTCGGCGGCGATAATGCCATCGGCGGCACGCTTGAAGAGCGTGTTCTTCACGACAGAAAAGTCGCTGTCGCTATCAGCAGCACGCAGCTTGGTGCGGATATCACCCACTTGCGGGACACTCAGGCCACGGTACTCGGTCAGGATCACGGCAGAGCTGCTCTTGAGCAGATCGCTGATCTCTCCGACCACACCCGGCTTGGTACCGAGTTTCTTTTTAGGTTGTGCCATTTAAATTTTCACCTCCTTCTGAGTAAAACACAAAACCCCCGACCGAAGGCAGTCGAGGGCGCACGAAGATATTTAAGATGCTGTCATCTTCTCTACCTCGGCGGGCGGACTTCTGGGAGAAATCCATTAAACGCAGACGCGTACCGGCTGTCTCGGGTGGAAGTGTTGATTTCCAAACGGGGAGTCTATCACACCGTATCAAAAAGTGCAACTATGCTGCGAGACGTAGGGCAGGGGGCTCGATGTCTTCTGCCGTGGAACGTAGCTGGGGGTCGTCCTCCATGGCATGCTCGAAGGCGGCAAAGATCTCGGTGTTGAAGTGCACTCCTACCTGGCTGCGCATAAATTTCATGGTTTTTTCATGCGACCAGGCGGCACGGTACGGACGATCGGATGTGAGGGCATCGTAGACATCGGCGACCGCGACGATGCGTGCCATGAGGGGAATCTGCTCCCCGATCAAGCGATCCGGGTAGCCTGTGCCGTCCCACTTCTCATGATGGTGGCGCACGGCCCCCAGTACCTCGGGGGGAAAGGGAACCGGTTGGAGAATCTCGCTGCCGAGTGCGGCGTGCTCTTTGATCAGCTCAAACTCTTCGTCGGTGAGCCTGCCGGGCTTGTTGAGAACGGTATCGGGAATGGCGATCTTGCCAATGTCATGGAGCGCTGCGCCCACTTCAAGTGTGCGAAGCTTCTCTTCGGAGAGCATAAGGCGCCTGCCGATCGCCAGAGACATGGCGACGACGCGGGAGATATGCTCCTGCGTGTAGCGGTCTTTTGCCTCGATAGCGCGCCCCATTGTCTGCACCATAGAGGAGTACAGACTCTCCAGCTCTTCAAAGCGTTTCTCTTTCTCTTCGTCACGCTCCCGGTGGAGACGTAGGTTGTAGAGATAGAGCAGGGGTTGTGGCAACATCACAAGACCAAGGGGAATTGCGTTGTAAAAACCGGCGGAGATATTGTGGGCAAGCCAGACTACCCCCACCATAAAGCAGCCCGCTGCTATGTAGGTTGGGGCAGGCCAGAGCGTGTTGTTGTAGAAGAAGTCCGCCGATTTTTTGCGCGTCCAGCCCATCGAGAGAGAGACGGCTCCCGTCACAAGCGCGGCATTAAGCAAGAGGTGCAACATGGCCATCAGTACGATCATGAGGGTGCTAAGAAGCGCGGTGACGACGGCTTCAGGAGTCCTTGCCACAAAAAATTGATCGTGGGAGGTCAGCGTCTCAATCAAAAGCAGGCACTTGCTCAATATCCATATTGTCAGGGACATGGAGCTAAGGTTGAAAGCCGTTTGGTAGAGTGGGCTTTTCTGGCGTGCCACGAGGGTTGAGAACATGGACGACAAGAAAGAAACCAAGGCAACGGAAGGACCAAAGAGAAATAGAGTGAGAAGGTCGGCGATAAAGCCAAGCGAGATGCGAACCGAGTTATTACTTGTCTTCCCCGAGGCGAGAGTCACTTTCTGCTTACCGGCGAATGCGCCTATCAGACAGACGATTGGAAAAATGATCGGTGATTGCTTGCTGAGGGGATAGCGTAGCAAGATATCCACCACTCCCACACTGCCCAGCAGTATGGTTGTGACGATATATGCTGCTGCCCTTCTAGGTAGTCGCCCTTTCATCTCCCGGGATTATCGGGAGAAGCTCTACGATCTTTTAGACATAGGACCTCTATATTTATGCCACAAGGCGTAGAGGAGGTATCTTTTCTGTCAGAACTTCGTCGGGCGGAGGAGTAGGGAGTTGCTTTTGTGCTTCGAGGCGCTGGTGAAGAGCTTGAGTAAGCGCTTCCGCTGAGCTTCCATCCTCTGGGAGGGACGCCGACCCAATCCAGGGGTGAAGTCGAAGAAAGAAAGCCGTGCCATCAGGGCCCAGGATACGGTAGCCGTGGATGGCCTGACGCAGGTTGCGTATCACGGTGGGAGCGTCTTGGGCCGTCGTTCCGGGGAGGAGAATCGTAAAGCTGCCCTTGGTTTCCGTAAGTAAGATATCGGTGTTGCGGAGCGTGCCGTGTAGGACGAGCTCAAGCTCCTCCAGGGTCTGTGTCGCACGCGCCTCCCCGATGGACTGGGCAGCGCTTGACCAGTCCGCAAGCTCTAGCTGGAGCAATGTCAGAGGGTGCCCTAGCTCCTGGGAGCGGCTACACTCACGCTCCAGCAACGAGCCCGACAGGGAAGCTGTTTTGTGAAGTGTGGCGAGCAGACGGGCAGCCGCAAGAACCGTCGCCGCGTAGAGCTGAGACGTCGCTTCACCTCGCCTACCTTCTTCTTGAGGTTTTTGAAACCATTTCATCTACGAGAATCATTGGTCAGGAAATTGTTAGTATGTAGGTATAATCGTGCAGAAATGTCCCCAGCAAGAGCGCACGCACGTCGGGTTTTAACAGAAGAGGCCGAGGCGCTTTGTCTTCTGGCCGAGCGCTTGGACGACGAGTTCGATGCGGTTGTCGAGCATTTAGTGGGTCTCACCGGGCGCGTGGTGGTCTCTGGGATGGGCAAGAGCGGCCATATCGGACGGAAAATCGCGGCAACTCTGGCCTCGACAGGTACCCCTGCGTTTTTCCTACACCCCGCAGAGGCAATGCACGGCGACTTGGGAATGGCCGCACTGGGAGACACCGCGCTCGTGCTCTCCAACTCCGGGGAGTCCGATGAGCTTCGGGCGCTCCTGCCTGCCTTAAAACGCCGCGTGACCTGCTTAATTGCGATGACGGGCCGCCGTGACTCCACCCTGGGCCGCGCGGCAGAGCTGATCCTAGACACCAGTGTCCCCAAAGAAGCCTGCCCGCTGAACCTCGCCCCGACAACCTCGACCACGGCGATGCTGGCCCTCGGCGATGCGCTGGCCGTGGCCGTGATGGAGGCGCGAGGGTTTCATTCGGAGGACTACGCAAAACTCCATCCCGCAGGCTCACTGGGGCGTCGTTTGCTGCTCAAGGTCTCCGATCTGATCCGGCGCGGCGATGAGCTGGCCGTGGTTTCCGACACCGTGACGGTTCACGACGCCATGACCGCCATCACCCGCGCTCGTGCGGGTCTGGCCTGCATCGTGGATCGGGAGGGCAAGCTGGTGGGCGTTCTCTCCGACGGCGACTCACGACGCTTTTTTGTAGAGATTGGGCCAGAGGCGTGGGATCGGCCCGTGACGGAGGCCATGACAAAAAATCCCCGCCTGATTGAGGGCGATCCCTTGGCCGCTGAGGCAATGGAGAGCTTCGAGAGCGGCCCCGTCCGCTTTGGCGACATGCCCGTGGTGGATAGCGCGTCTCGGCCCGTCGGGGTGCTGACCCTGAAAGACCTGGTGCGAGCAGGAATCCTACCGCCGAGTAGCCAGAGGGAATAAGGTGTTTTCAAACCGTGCGTAAAAGCGGTTCTTTCGCGAGTTTGACAAAGGGTTCGCTGATGGCCTTTCTTGCCCGCCTGCAACCGCGTGTTTGCCGCCGCACTTGGCCCGACTGTCAGCCAGGTCGTGGTCAGTGTCGTCAGCACCGCGATTCGTCGCAGGGCTTGATAACTAAACCCGCTCATGACTATCTCTCTCACCTCACGTCCTCCATAAGCGCGACACCATTTTACTTTTCTCTCTCCACCCCCGAGATGAAAAACTTCTGCGTCAAATAAGGTTATCGTTTCGCCTGCGGTGATCTGTGATCGGGTTGCTCTCTACGAAAGCCGCCTTGCGGACGCAAAATCACCGCAGGTAAAACGATAAACTATGTATTTGTAGCCGAATCAAATTTTTGACATGTAAATTCGAATTTTACTTAGCCAACATCATCTATAGTTTCTTTCTTGAGAAAAAAGAATATACTAACATAATTATAAATAGTATTAATGTTAAAAATCCTGAAAAGATCGGTATTGCTATCACTAGGCGTCCATTATATCCATCTCCAGCAACATTATAATACAAAAAAATAGACACTGATATGATTAATAATAATCCGAACAAAAATATGAGACGTATAACTTTCATCTTTTAAGA
>JAPLCP010000119.1 GCA_026392155.1 Armatimonadota bacterium
GCCGTAGGTGCTGTAGAGGTCGAAGGCTTCTTCTCCCGAGAGCGCGCCTTTTGCCAGCGCGTCTTCCAGGCGAGCGAGGCCGTTCTTGAGGGTGTTGCGGAAGCTACTCTCCTCCAGCTTGACGGCCTCAAGAATCGCCTCTTGGCGGTCTACTAATTCTGGGTAGTAGTCCTTCATGTTCTCGATCACCCCCGGGACGGCGCGGTCTAGGAAGGTCTCTTCTTCAAACCCAAGATGACGAATTCCCGCGACAATCGCGCGGCGCATCAGGCGGCGGAGCGTGTAGCCTTGTGCCGACGAGCTAGGCGTGACGCCATCGCCGAGAAGAAACGTGGTGGCGCGGACGTGGTCGGCGATTCGTCGGAAGGCGATATCGGTGGGAGAGTCGGGCGTGGACGTGTAGCTCTTGCCCGAGAGCTGCTCCATCACGGCGATCACGGGGCGCAGCAGGTCGGTCTCAAACGGCCCGGCGAGGTTGTTGATCGCCGCCGCGGTGCGCTCCAGGCCCATGCCGGTGTCTATATTCTTCTTGGGCAGCTCGATCAGCTTGTAGTCGTCGCCCGTGCCTTGGCCGGTGTACTGCGTAAAGACATTGTTCCAGATCTCCAGCCAGCGCGTGCCTTCGCCGTCCCAGTCTTGGTCAAAGGGCAGGTGCGGCTGCAGGTCAAAGAAGATCTCCGAGCACGGGCCACACGGACCTTGGGACTGCTCGACCATCGCGTTGGCGGGCCAGTAGTTGGTCTTCTGCCCAAGCCGCGCGATGCGCTCATGCGGCATGCCATTGGCGCGCCAGAAATCATACGCCTCTTGGTCGTCCTCGTAGATCGTCACGCGAATCCGGCTCCGATCCAGCTTCAGAACATCGAACAAGAACTCTGTGGACCAAGCGATGGCCTCTTTCTTGAAGTAGTCCCCGAAGCTGAAGTTGCCCAGCATCTCAAAGAACGTACAGTGGCTAATATCGCCAATGTCCTCGATATCCTTGGTACGCAGACACTTCTGGCTCGTGACAATGCTACGGCGCGGCGGCGTGGCGCGGTCCTCAAAGTAGGCCTTGAACGGGACCATCCCCGCCACGGTAAACAGCAGCGTCGGATCGTCGGTGGGCAGCGGGTCGGAGGGAAGGCGCAGGGCCCCCTTGCTCTCGAAAAACTCAATATACTTCTGGCGAAGCTCTCTAGCTAGCATAACGCGTTAGTATACCGCCTCTCTCCTACCCCCTAACCCCCGCTGGGCGGGGGATGGGGGGGAAGCAACAAACCCGACCCAGCCGGGCTGCCGCACAAAGCCCAGCGCTCGGTTGATCGAGAGCATTCCCTCGTTATTGACCTCGTTGTCGGTGCGGATGATGGGAGCGCCGCGCTCCTTGGCGAAGGCGAGCGCCCGTAGCTTCAGCGCCAGCGCGATCCCACGACGACGGTGCGAACGCGCAATGCCCGTGGCTCCTGTCTGAAGATGATCGTCGGCCTCGCGCCCCCAGAGGGTGCTCAGCCCCACGAGCGTGTCGCCGTCGAGCGCCAAGAAGTTTGCTTCCGGGAGGTACCCAGAGTGCTCGAAGCGCTTCGCCCAGACATCGTAGGAAATCGGGGTGAAGGGCTCCGGGGAGGGAATATCGGCTTGGATGATCTGGGTGAACTCGTAGAATTTCTGGCGCACGTCAGGGTCGGTGTCCCCCAGCTCCGCCAGCGTCGTGAGACGAATCCTCTGGGAGAGCACACGCTCCTCAGCATCCGCAAAGCGGCTGGGATCAAATGCATCCACATCGAGCCAGGACTCGGCATAGCTCATCTCCTCACGAAAGCCACGGTCGGCGAGAAAGCGCAGGGCACGCTCGGTACCCTCGACCGTGTGGGTGCGGAGCGCGGTGGGCTGGAGAGGCGCAAGGTCCGCGACAACACGTTCAAAGAGCGCCTTGCCATAGCCCTTGCCCTGCTGCTCAGGGGCAACAAAGATATCTATCTCAAACTGCGTGGGGTGGAAGCTGTGCGTGTCGTGGCCGCTCTGGCCGAAGCCCACTAGCACGCCGTTGGCATCTTCCGCGACAACACGGGCAAAGTGGTGCTTTTCCTCACGGTAGTCGTCGCCGTAGCGAAACTCGCTCTCAGACTCCTGGAAACCTGGAAAGTTGGCATTGTAGATCGCCACGACGGCGGGATAGTCGCGGCTCGGGTCAAAGGCACGGATGGTCATATTGCTTCTATCGTAGCATAGAGTCGGTTTGCTAAGGTACGATAACCTATGTTTGTAGCTTTGCTCAGTGTTGTGCTCCTAGCGGCTCCGCCCCCCAAGATTGCCCGTCTGGAAGTGACGCCGCCGTCGGTGGCGCTGGACGGCCGCGCGGCACGGCAGCGCGTGCTGGTCACGGCGATTCTCAGTGACGGGAGCCGCAAAGACGTGACGGGGCAGGCAAAGCTCGCGGCTTGGCCCCCGACACTGCTCCAGCTCACGGGCAATGCTCTCACGCCGCGCACCGACGGCTCAGGAGCACTCAAGGCCGAGCTAGGGAGCGTCAGCACTAAGATTCCCGTGAGCGTCAAAAACACGGCAATCGCTCCCACTTACTCCTTTGTCAATGATGTTGCGCCGACCCTCGCCAAGCTGGGCTGTAGCCAAGGGACATGCCACGGCGCTGCCTCGGGGAAGGGGGGCTTTAGGCTCTCCCTGCGTGGCTACGCCCCCGAGCAGGACTTTCTGGCGATAGTCAAGGCGCTGAGTGGCCGCCGCATCACCCGTGAGGCCCCCGAGCGCAGCCTTTTCTTGCGCAAGCCCCTCGGAGAGCTACCGCACCGTGGCGGGACGGTGATTGCGAAGAACTCCCCGGAGCATCAGCTGCTCCTGGGCTGGCTCCAGCAGGGCGCGCCCGGCCCTATGGAGAAAGAAGTGCCGCTCGCCAAGCTCGACATCCTCCCCGGCGACCGCACGCTCCTCACCAACGAGACGCAGCGCCTGCTCGTCCGCGCCACCTACGCCGATGGCCGCACCGAGGATGTCACCCACCGTGCCCTGTTCTCTGTCAACGACCCCGCCATCGCTTCCGTCACCGACGACGGCACGGCCAAGCAGCTACGCTCGGGGGAGACGGCGGTGCTGGCTAAGTACCGCGACAAGCTCACCATTGTTCGTCTGAGCGCCCCGTTCCCCAATCGGATCAAAGACAACGCTTTTATCGCCCGCACCAACTATATCGACGATGCGGTCAATGCAAAGCTCAAGGCGCTCCATATCGAGCCGTCGGGCCGCTGCACGGATAGCGAGTTTCTGCGCCGCGCCTCTATCGACCTTATCGGCACCCTCCCCACCGAGGCCGAGGCGCGTGCCTTTCTCGATGACAAAGCCCCCAACAAGCGCGAAAAGCTCATTGACAATTTGCTCACGCGCCCGGAGTTTGGCCTAATCTGGGCGCTCAAGCTGGGGGACTTGTTTACACTGCGCAAAGAGAACATGAGCCGCAAGTACGCGATGCAGTTTCAAGCCTGGCTCGCCGAGCAGCTCAATGCCGGGGTCGGGTGGGACACGCTCGCCACCAAGATCCTCACCGCGTCGGGGCCGCTGGAAGACAATCGCGCCGGCCTCTTCTGGCTCAGCCGTGTGCCGCAGAAACCGAACCAGGGCTACTGGGTGCGCGCCACCGAGAACTCCACCGAGCTGATCGCCCAGACATTTTTAGGCCAGCGGATCGGGTGCGCCAAGTGCCACAACCACCCCAGCGAAAAATTCACCCAAGACGACTACTACCACTTTGCAGCGCTCTTTCACCAGGTCAGCGGCGGTGGCGAGAACGAGGAGGGAATCCCCGAGCGCCTCGAAGCCAAGCACGACCCGAACCTGCGCCATCTCAGAACCAACGAGATCTCCGAGCCGCGCCCCCTCGACCGCTCCGCTCTTGTCTTCGCTAAGGACGAAGACCGGCGTGTGAAAGCCGCCGCCTGGCTCGTGGCCCAAGACGACTTCGCGCGCAATGCGGCCAACCGGCTCTGGGCACGCTGCTTTGGCAAGGGGATTGTGGAGCCCATCGACGACCTGCGCTCCACCAATCCCGCCAGCAACGAGCCGCTCCTGGCCGCCCTCGCCGCGGACCTGCGCAAGAGTGGCTTTAATCTCAAGGCCCTGCTCAAGACCATCTGCCTCTCGACCACCTACCAGCGCACCAGCACGGCCACCCCGAGCAGCCGCCTCGACACGCGCTACTTCTCGCACTATCTTCCGCGCCGCCTGCCCGCCGAGGAGCTGGCCGACGCGCTGGCGCAAGTGACGCAGGTCCCCGATCGCTACCAAGGCCAGCCCGAAGGGGCGCGTGCCATTGAGGTCGCCGACGCTGAGATTCCCTCCGTGATGCTCGACACCTTTGGCCGTCCGCCCCGCATCCTCTCCGGCGAGTCCGAGCGCACCTGCGAGCCCGCCCTAGGTCAGGCGCTGGCGCTGCTCAACTCCCAAGAGGTACAAAACAAGCTCACCCGCGGCGAGGGGATTGTCAGCCAGCTGGTGAAAGCCAAGAAAACCAACTCTGAGATTCTGGACACGCTCTTTCTCGCCGCGCTATCTCGCTACCCCAAGCCCGCCGAACGCATTGCCCTTGAAGCACAGCTCATGGCTGCCAAGAACCGCGACGAAGCCCTGCAAGACGCGCTCTGGGCGCTCCTCAATAGCCCGGAGTTCCTGTTTAATCACTGATCCCGCCGCTCCAACCGGCGGGACGCTCACTAGCTACCCCGCTCCAACCGGGGTAGAATTTACGTAGGATAATAACAACAATGCTCGATGTCAACGCTGGTCGGGAGTATGCGCGCTGCGATGGGATGACGCGGCGGGACTTTGTGCGGCTGGGCGCTCTGTCTGCGGTGGGACTGAGCCTGCCGGAGCTGCTGGCGCAGGAGGCCGCGGGGGCAACGGCGACACAGAAGCCACTTGCCAAGAACGTGGTCGTGGTCTACCTCGGAGGGGGGCTGACCCACCATGACTCGTTCGACCCCAAGCCCGAGGCCCCCGCGGAGATTCGTGGCAAGTACGGCGTGATTCCCACCAAGCTAGCGGGCATCAAGTTCTCCGACAAGATGACCGAGCTGGCGAAGCTGACGCATCTTTACGCGCTCTGCCGTGGACAAGTGACCGGCTCGGACCACCACGAGACTGCGACCCAGTGGATGCTGACAGGAAACTACGGCCTGATGCAGGGCGGCGACTACCCCAGCCTGGGCGCGATCTGTGCCCACGAGCTGGCTCCGCTCAGCACGCTCCCGCCCCATGTCGCCATACCACGCAACGCCAGCTTTACCTGGGAGCTGGGAAAAGCCGCCTGGCTTGGGGAGCGCTACGAGTCGTTCAAGGCGGGTAATGTCGGGGACGGCAACTGGCAGGTACCAAATCTCTCGCTCCTGCCCGGAGTCGCCGAGGAGCGCCTGACCCGCCGCCAGAGCATGCGCCAAGCCCTCGATAATGTCGCCAAGAAGTTCGAGTACAGCGACTCGCTCACCAGCATGGATGCCTTTCAGCAGAAAGCCGCCCAGCTGATCCTCTCCCCCGAGGCACGCAAGGCCTTTGACCTCAAGGCCGAGTCCGACGCGACCCAAACAAAATATGGCAAGGACTTCTGGGGCCGTCAGTTGCTCCTCGCACGGCGGCTTGTCGAGGCCAACACGCGCTTTGTCTTGGTGAACCAGGGCGGCTGGGACCACCACGCCAAGATCTACGAAGGCTGCGACAAGGCCCTCCCCGACCTCGACCGCTCCCTCGCCGCCTTCCTCTCGGACATGAGCGAGCGCGGCCTGCTGAAAGACACTTTAGTGGCGGTCTTTGGGGAGTTTGGGCGCACGAGCAAGCTCAATAAAGATGCTGGACGCGATCACTGGGGCAATGCGGGCTGTATGCTCTTTGCAGGCGCGGGTGTCCACGGCGGGCAGGTGATCGGGGAGACCGACGAGCGCGGGGAGTACACGGTCAGCCGTCCCATTCGTCCTACGGAAGTGGCCGCGACCATCTACCACGCGCTTGGGATCGATTATGAGAAGCATATCATCTCACCGTCGGGCCGCCCGGTCGCGATTCTCCCCGAGTGCCAGCCCGTCAAAGAGCTCTGGTCGGGGGCATGACGCAGCCGCCCCCACCCAAAGCCATTGTCTTCAGCCGCGACGTGCTCCCAATCCTGCGCCCCAGCTGCATGGGCTGCCACTCCGGCCCCACCCCCGCCAGCGGCTATGGGATGGACACCATGGCCAAGCTCCTCGCCGGTGGACGGCATGGCGCTGCCATCGTTCCCAGCAAGGGCGCCCAGAGCAACCTCCTGCGCTACTGCAACGGCGAGCTCAAGCCCAAGATGCCCCCAAGCGGTGCCCTCGATAAAGTCCAGCTCGGCACGCTCAAGCGCTGGATCGATGAAGGTGCAAAAGTCGATAGCCTAGTGGCGGCCACTCCCTCCCCCCTAGCCCCCGCCCGGCGGGGGGAAAATAAGGAAATTCCTCTTGTCCCCCCCGCCGGGCGGGGGATGGGGGGGCTGGCTATTGCCCCCGTCACCGCTCTCGCCCTGTCTCCCGACGGCAAGACTCTGGCGGTGGGGGGCTATCGGGTGGTGCGGCTCATGGATCCGCTGACGGGAGAGCTGCAAAAGACGCTGACGGGATGCACGGATCAGGTGCAGAGCCTGGCATGGGAGCCCAACGGACAGCGGCTTGCAGCGGCGGGCGGCGTTCCGGGAGCGAGCGGCGAAGTGGCGATCTTTGCGCTTGCCAACGGCAAAGTAGAGAAAAAACTGACCGGGCACACCGATGTCGTGGTCTCCGTGACGTGGCGCAGTGGCACCGACGAAATCGCGACGGGCTCGCTCGACAAGACCGCCGCGCTCTGGAATGTAGCAACGGGGCAGCGGCTTCGGCTCCTGAAAGACCACGCCGATACCGTGCTCACCGTGGCGTATAGCCCATCGGGGGAGTTCTTGGCAACTGCGAGCGCCGATCGCACGGCCAAGCTCTACCGAACCCGCGACGGTGTCCGGGTGGCGGCGCTCAATGCCCACCAGGATGCCATCGTCCGCCTCGCGTTCTCGCCCGATAGCAAGCGGCTCGTGACAGGCTCAGCGGACAAGACCGTGCGTATCTGGAGCGTAAAAGACGGCCCTATCGAGAACCCTGATGCCACCCAGTACGAGCCCGAAGCGCTCACCGCCTGCGCCTTCTCTCCGGACAACCAGCGCCTTTTTTGGGTCTCGGCATCGCGAAAAATCAAAGTCTTTGCCGCCAATGGGCGCGACTACCAGCAGGAGTTTAGCGATGCCACCGACTGGGTCACCAGCCTCGCCGCCACCGCGGATGGCAAGACCCTGATCGCCGGAACCCTCGATGGCAAGCTCTTTCTCTGGGATCTGACAACACGAAAATTCCTGCGGAGCATCGAGAGCCGTGCAAAATAAGCCCACGCTCAAAGACATCACCGTCTTTGGGCTTGTCGCGGAGCAGACCACCACGCTCACGCTCACCGGAGAGAACCTCGCCCCAAGCGCCGTCACGGTCAAAGGCCCACTCATGGCAAAGCTCCTGAGCAGTGCGCCCACCACGGCAACAGTTGAAGTAATCGTGCCCGCCGACTGTCCGCCTGAGTCGTTCGACCTCACCCTGGTGCACCCCAAAGACAGCCCGACGATAAAGCTGCCGGTCTTGCCTGCCGCCGCGCAGGCAGTGACCGTGAAGAAGCCCCTGAGCCGCTTCGACCAAGCATTTGCGCTTACGTCCAGCGCATCCGTCGCCCTACAAACGAACCTCGACAACGACCAAGCGCACCTCTACCAGCTCACTCTCAAGCGTGGTGAAAAACTCAATATCACGGTCACCGGCGCACGCTCCCCCCTCTCCGACCTCGATCCCCTGCTTCGTATTCGAGACATCCAGCGCCGGATGCTCACCCTCGCCGCGGGCCGCCTGCGCATTGATCGTCGGCTGAGCTTCACCGCCCCCACCGACGGCACCTACTACCTCGAAATCGGGGATACGCAGCAACGGGGCGGCCCCAAGATGCTCTACCGGCTCGTCGTGCGCCGCCTCTAGCCGGTACAATTTGCGTATGCAGCAGCAAGCGCTCTCTCCTATCGCACTCGCCCAGCGCTACACTCAACTGGATATGCGGCCCGCACGACAAAGCCACCTGTTTCGTGGGAGCATCGTTGTCATCGTGGGGCTCCTTATCCTGGTTATGGTATGGCCCCATCAGCTCGTTTTCGTCGTATTCCTTGTCTTTCTTCTCGTTTTCTGGCTCCCGATGCTCCTCACCCGTGCCAGTGCTGAGACAAAGGAAAAAGCAGAGATCTACGCACAGCTCCTAGCGCTTCTCAAGGACGACACGCTTCCCCTGCCCCTCCCCGACCGCGTCACCGTCCTAGCCACACTCCCTGTCGCAACCCAGCCACCGTTACTTGGCATCGCGCAGGCACGCCTCGCACAAAAGCTCGCCTACGCCAGCCCCACCGAGCTCGCCGCACTTCCCCGCGCCCCGCTCCATGCTTGGCTGAGAGACTTAGAGACGCCCGATGATCTCCGCATCTCACTCCTGCTTGCCCTGGGAACCCTCAAAGATCACGCCATCCATCCCCTCGCCCAAGAGATCGCCCAAATCGCCCCCACCGAGCGCCTGCGTGAAGCCGCCCTAGAGTGCCTGAAATCGCTGGAGAGTGCGCCGTGATGCAGCTGCAACAACCACAAACCGAGGACTGGCAAGCCCGTCTCGCCGAGCGCATGGTAAGCAAAGAGTGGAAGAGTAACGATTCTATCCTTGAGAATCTTTCCCCTGATGAGATGACAAGCTTTGCGATAAAACAGATTTCGCAAGATCGCCCTCGCTACTACCTCTACTTTGTCTGGCAGTGGGTGCTTGGCCCACTGAGCTTTTTTATGCTTCTCTACCTCGTTTATGTGTTAGGTTACGTTTTCAAGTTTTCGGAGCTACAGCTCGCTAAGTTCTTCACTTTAGTGATTATCTTCTTTCCAGCATGGGTTTTCTTACAGTGCCGCTACACCCCCAAAATGCTCCTGCATCCGTGGCGGCGCTACAAACGCCTCCGAACACTCCTTCCTAAAGTTGTTCCCCTTTGTACTTCCAGCGACATCCTTCCTACCTTGTTGGCAAACCGTACCCGCCATGCCTCACCAAGCGTGGACTCAGCACTCACGCGGATTCTCACCACAATGGGAGGCGATGAGGTCTTTGCGCTTCCCTTTGCGCTACGGGCGGAGCTGGCGACGCTTGCCGAGCAACGTGAAACGCCGCTGGATCTCTCCATTGCGATCTTGCTGGCTCTGACCTCGGCGCGCGATGGCAATGTCCAGCCGGTTCTGCGACGGCTGAGCAAGGACGCTCGCTCGCTTCGTCTGCGCGAGGTGGCGGCGGAGTGTCTGCGGGAGTTTTCGGCTACCCCCTAACCCCCGCAGAGCGGGGGAAAAACAAGGAATTTTCCTTATTGTCCCCCCGTTGGACGGGGGTTAGGGGGGAAGACGCGGTATAACCAATCTATGGCTGAGGCAAGCGACGAGACGCAAAAGAGTGACAACGGGATGCTCAAGAAGCTCCTGTGGGCAGGGGTGGCGGTGGGTGCGGCGGCGATGATCAATGCGGCGATCTTCCAGCGCACTCCTCCCTTGATGTACCGACAGACTGGTGGGCAGGCAAAGTGGCTCCCGCTTCCTGATGGCGATATCGCCTATGAAGTGGCAGGCGAGGGCAAGCCGCTCTTGCTGCTCCATGCGATTGGCGCGGGCTGCTCGGCGTTTGAGTGGCGGCATGTCTTTGGGCCGCTCTCCGAAACGCGCCAGGTTTTCGCCCCCGATCTGCTGGGCTTTGGCAAGTCTGACAAGCCCAAGATCACCTACACCGCCGAGACCTACCTCGACCTTATCGCCGACTTTATCGAGCAGGCGATTGGGCAGAAGACCGATATTATCGCCTCGTCGCTCTCCGCCGCGTTTGCCGTCGCACTGGCGCAGCGCCGACCGGAGCTGGTTGATAAGCTTATCTTAGTTTGTCCGACGGGCCTAGAGGCGCTGAGTGCGCCGCTCCAGTCCTCGGGGAGGGCTATCGCCACCGCGCTTTCTTTACCCGTGCTCGGTGCGAGCCTCTACAACCTCATCACGAGCCGAATGGGTCTGCGTCAGTACTTAAAGATGCGGGTCTATGCCTCGCCGGAGCCCGTCGACGATGCCCTGGTCACGCACTTCCACCACGCCGCCCACCAGCCCGGCGGCGACCGCGTGCTCCCGTACTTTCTGGGAGGCTACTTAAACTGCAACATCGCCGCCGCCCTCGCCGCGCTCCCCGAGGCCCCGAAGCTCCTCTGGGGTGCCGCCGCCAGCGAGACCCCGATTGCACAGTCCGAGGCGTTTCTCGACGTCCGCCCCGATGCCCAGCTCGTGGTGCTCAACAACGTCGGCGGCCTCCCCCACGATGAAGCCCCCAGGGCATTTTTGGAGATCGTGGAGGGATGGCTGTAAGTCCTCTGTGCGCCTACTTCACCTTCACAAGGGCATCGTGGAGGCCGCTGTATTTTTTATCCTGAAGATGCAGGATGCGGCCTCCCCGAACCCCCTCAAACCAGATATGGTGATCTGACTTGTTCTTCTCCTGATCCACCATTGAGAGCTCCCAGTTGCTCATGGTAAAGCTCCCGTTTTTCTTCTCCGTAGCCACCTTGAGGTTCCCGACAAAGCCGTTCACTCCCTGAAAATCACTCTTGAAGGTTCCCGCACTGGTGAACTGGAGCTTGTAGGTACTACTGACGGTCGCCATGCCCGCATAGCCCCCCGTGTAGACATTGTAGTAATCGGCATAGGAGGCGCCCGAGCGGCTCCACTCCCCGATCAGATCCGCTTTCCCTACCGCAAACTTATTGTAGCGGGTGAGGTTATCCAGAAGCTCCGGCTTGGAGAAGAGCTTAGCATAGTTTGCTTTGTTGGAGGAGCGCGCCTCCACACAGGTGACGATCCCACTCTCCGTGAAGAGCCGCAGCGCGATCGAGAAGCGCTTCCCCGTGGCTTTGTCGGTGCCTTCTCCCTCCAGGTATCGCACACGGAAGAAAGTCAGCGTGTCCACGGTGGGAAGATTCGTGATCACCGCATTGTTGTAGCGAGGTGCGACCAGCTGGTTCCAGAAGTGCTGGCGCATGCCATCCTCGCCACGCTCGCGCACCGCATCGGTGAGGGGGATGGGGTAGTGCAGGAAGATATCGGAGTCTCCCTTGGTGGCCTGCACAAAGTCGGGATACTGCCGCGCCGTCCAGCCATCGTCGAAGTTGGTGGTATCAAACGTGAACTTGCCCACGGGCGGGCGGGGAGATTTCACATCGACAGCCGGTGGCTTGGCCTCCCCAGTGGGTGGTGTCCGCTCGGGTTTGCGCAGTGTCAGAGCCGCAAGAAATGCCTGGATAGTGGGGAGGTAGCTGGTGCTATTGCTGAGAGCGAGAACACTGACACACCGTCCCCCAGCAGTGGCAGTAAAAAGCTGTGCCATAGCGTCCTCCCCAGAAAAGGGAAAGGTTCCCTTGCCTGTCTGCACCTCCCAGTCGTCGCGTTTTTGAAGTGCCGTTTTTTCGGGGCTCATTTTGGCTTTATAGGTCTTGACAGCGAGCTCTTGCCACTCACTCTCAAAATCTGCGGCGATACTTCCCTTGCTCGTCGTGGACCGGAGGAGCATAATCTTACACCAGGTCTTCTTCGCATTGTCCATCTGGGTAAAGGCAACCACATTTTTCAGCGCCTCACGCGTCCACCCCTTGGGAGGCGTAAAAGTGACTAAATCCAGGGTCTCACTCTGTGCTTTCGCCGGTGCGACTGTTCCACAGAGAGCAGCAGCAACTAGAAAAACATCTTGCCTCATCATCAATTCTCCTTAGATGGCATTCTACCCAATTATCAGAGCACTGCTGAGAAAGCACTCTGAGATTTTCTACGCTTTCATCGCCAAAAGCCTCCCATGATGGAGATAAGGTTGGTGGTAATCGCACGGTGTCTTCCGGTGGCGATGTGCTTGCCATCCGGACTGATGCCCACCAGCCACCCTCGCGAGAGAGGTTTCCAGGTGCGCTTACTTCACCTTCACAAGGGCATCGTGACTGCCGCTATATTTTTTATCCTGGAGATGTAAGACGCGCCCCCCACGGATCGCCTCGAACCAGATATTATAGTCGGACTTTTTCTTGTCTTGATCGACAGTGGATAGCTCCCAGTTGCTGGTGGTGAAGCTGCCCTTCTTTTTGTCTATAGCGAACTTGAGGTTTCCGACAAAGCCACTGGCACCCTGGAAATCACTCTGGAAGGTTCCTGCTGTCGTGAACTGGAGTTTGTAGCTGCTACTCACCGTCGCCATGCCTGCATAAGCCCCTGTGTAGGCGTTGTAGTACTGCGCATACGATGCCCCCGACGAGCTCCAGTTTCCGATGAGATCGGGCTTGCCCACGGCGAACTTGTTGTAGCGAGAGAGCGGCTCTAGAGCCGCTGCATTCGGAAAGAGGGCATTGTAGGCTTGCTTGGTGACGGCTCGCGCTTCGGTGCAGGTGACAATCCCATTGTTGGTGAAAAGGCGAAAGCCGATATGAGCTTTCTTTCCCGTCGCCTTATCCACCCCCTCTCCCTCCATGTACTTCACGCGGTTAAAGTCAAAAGTGTCAATCTCCTGGCGGTTTGTCACCGTTAGATTGGAATAGCGTGGACCGACCAGCAGGTTCCAGAAGTGCTCCCGCATCCCTTCATCCCCTAGATTACGCACAGTATCGGAGAGGGGGATGGCATAGTGCAGGAAGATATCCGCGCCGCCTTTGGTGGCTTGAACGTAGTCGGGGTGCTGCCGCGCCGTCCAGCCATCATCGAAGTTGATGGTATCAAACGTGAACTTGCCCACGGGTAGGCTAGGAGATTTCGCATCGACAGCCGGTGGCTTGGCCTCCCCCGTGGGTGGTGTCCGCTCGGGTTTGCGCAGTATCAGAGCCGCAAGAAATGCCCGGATGGTAGGGAGGTAGCTGGTGCTATTGCTGAGAGCGAGAACACTGACGCACCGCCCCCCCGCGCTGGCAGTAACCAGCTGTACGCTTGCCTCCTCCCCGGAATAGGGAAAGCTCCCCGTGCCTGTCTGCAGCTCCCAGCCATTGCGCTTCTGTGGTACCGCTTTTTCGGGGCTTGCTTTGGGATTGTAGGACTTGGCA
>JAPLCP010000066.1 GCA_026392155.1 Armatimonadota bacterium
AGGGGTTCGAGCCTGCCGAGCGCCCGGTCAAGCCGGAAGATTTAGCGGCGACGATCTACCAGTGCCTTGGCATTGACTACACCCAGTCCCTGACGTCCCCGGAAGGCGTGCGTGTCACCCTCTCACGAGGCGGTCGTCACATCGGCGAGCTGGTCTAATCGCATGATTCGAAATATCCACATCGCGCCGGCGTCGTGGGCTACGATGCAGCCGGTTTCGTCGGCGATATTGCTTGCGGGCAGTGGCATTCAGCACGACCGCGAGACCGAGAACATCACGCTGATTGAGGCGGAGGTTGTGGATACCGAAGGCTTTGCTCCGGGCGAGTCGCGGCGCAATATCACGGTCACCGGGATCGCGCTCAATCCGCTCGTCGGCAAGCGTTTTCGGGTAGGAAGTGTGCTCTGTGAGGGTACGGAGCTGTGCCAGCCCTGTGCCAAGCTCGAAGCCCACACACAGCGCCCCGGGCTGGCGCGGCGGCTGGTCAATAAAGCGGGGATTCGGGCACGGGTGCTGGAGGAAGGCGAGATCCATGTGGGCGACACGATCACAGAAGAAACCGGCGGCTAAACCGGCGCCACCCAAAACTCCCCCGTCGGACGGGGGGCGGGGGGGAGCCATTGCCACCAAGCTCCCTCCGTGCTGGGCGGTGGCTTTCTCGCCCGATGGCGTGCGGCTCGCCGTCGGAACCTACCGCCGCGTTGTGGTCTATGAAGTCGCCAGTGGCAACAAGCTCTCCGACTGGATGGTTGCGAGTGATGCGGTTCGTGCGCTGGCATTCTCTCCCGATGGAGCCGTGCTCGCCGCAGGAACGGGTGTTCCGGGGGTAAGTGGGGCGATCCTACTCCTCAATACTACCACCGGACAGGTGCTCAAGCCGCTCAAGCCGCACTACGACACCGTCGAGTCCGTTGCGTTTCTGGGAAGCCAGATCCTCTCTGCTGCCAACGACGAGAAAGTTTGTGTGACAGACTCCGTAACGGGCCAGAACATTGGGACGCTCTCGGAGCATGTCGGGCGGTGTCTGAGTGTGGCCGTGCCAGGCCGCACGACGACCCAAGACGGGGGAGCGCTCTTTGCCACGGGCGGGGCAGATAAGATGTTCAAGGTCTGGGACGCGGAGAAGCGCCGGGTCGTGGTGAACTTTGATCAGTGCGGTAGCGTGGTTTGGTGCGTTGCCGCGCTTGCCCAACCAGGGCGCTTTCTGGTAGGAAGCGGCGATGGGGCACTGCGCATCTTTGGCGTGCGCTCCGATGGCAAGGCCCGCGATCCCAAAGAGCCAGATCCGCGCACGGGGTTTGTGGGGCAGACCTTTGGCGGAGCCCACCCCGATGGTGTCTATGCTGTCGCTGTGGCCCCCAATGGCCAGACGGTTGCCTCGGGTGGGGCAGATAAGAAAGTTAAGGTCTGGAACTTAGGCCGAAATCGCATGGAAAAAGAGTTCACCGAGTCAATGAGTGACATCTGGGGGCTTGCGATCTCCCCCAATAGCCAGCTTCTGGCCGCCGCCTCGCTTGATGGCCGTGTTCGTCTCTACGATATTATCCAAAACAAGCTCGTGCGCGAGCTGCCGCCCGCCCCGACAGCAACGCCCAGCGCACCAGGAGTGCCCCAATGAAGCCTATGCTCGGACTGATCTTAGCACTGACACTTGTCAGTGCCGCTTTTGCCCAGAACCCACGTATTGCGGCGCTCTACCCAGCGGGGGCGCAGGCGGGGCAGAGTGTGGAAGTGGCGATTCGAGGGGGAGGACTTGCCGGAGCCAAGCGTGTGGTGGTCAATGGCGCTCCTGGCGTCAAAGCCGAGCTGGTCGGTGGCAGTACCCAGGCCGATGATACGGTTCGTCCACTCTTCAACACCAAGTGTGTCACCTGTCATGAGTCGCGCTCGCCCGACAACCGCACGATGTCGCCAGAGCAGTGGGCCTCGACCGTGGATCGGATGATCACGGCCCGTGGGGCAGATATTAAAAAAGACGACCGCGATAAGATCGTCACCTGGCTTCAAGCAAGGGCCCGAGCCGGACAGGTGACGGCTAAGATCAGTGTCGCTGCCGATGCCCCTCCCGGCGTGCGCGAGGTGCGATTGGTGACAGAGCAGGGGGTCTCGACACCGTTTTCGTTTGAGATTGGGGGGCTTCCGGAGCTGCTGGCATTGCCGAACACGACCCTGAATGTGACTCTACCGACCGTGATCAATGGTGCGCTCACACAGTCCGCACAGCGCGATAAGTTTGTGTTTACTGCCAAAAAAGGTGAGGCTCTGACCTTCAACCTGAAAGCTTATCGTCTCAATGAGCAGTGCCCAATGTTCTTTAATCCGGTGCTCTATCTCTACAATGCCAAGGGCAAAGAGCTGGCCAAAAGCCTGGGGCGTATTGATATTGACCCGATCCTAGAGTGGGTCTGCCCCGATGATGGTGAGTATACACTGGTGACTCGGGACTTGCTCTGGAAAGGTAATCCGGCCTCAATCTACCGGCTGGCGATGGGGAACCTGCCTGCCGATCTCACACTCTCGAATCTCGTGGGCCGCCCGGGCAAGAGCTTCTCCGCGAGCATGGGCAGTCTCTCGGTCGAGGCGCAGCTGGACCGTGATGCAGCAGGTGTGACAATGGTGCCTACCCCGCTGGGCGACTCGCCGGTGCTGGTGCGCGATCTCCCCGATGGTGGGGGGGCGGTGGAAGTGGGACTGGCGACGGCAGTGACACTACCCGCGATGTTCTCCGGTCGGCTCACGCAGGAGCGCCAGGTGGATCGCTTTAAAGTGCTGGCACTCAAACCGGGGATGGGACTAGAGCTCTACACCAAGCGCCTTGGCTCGTCGCTACGTCCCCGTGTGACCATAAAAGACGAAAAAGATGCCGTGGTGCAGACCCGCGTGATGGATGGCGACGAAGAGCTGCGGATGCCAGGCTGCTTTCCCAAGGCCGCTGAGTATATAGTCGAGGTCACGGACTCACTGGCCTCAGGGGGAACCTACTGCTGGGAGACCATTGGTGCCGGAATCCCGGACTTTTCCCTCACCGTCACGCCCGATGGAGCCAATCTCGCACCGGGGCGTCGCGCGGCACTTCTCGTGCGTGCTACCCGCCGTGAGGCACTTCAAGGCCCGATCACCCTCAAGCTCAGGGGATTGCCTTCGGGAGTGAAGGCCGAAGTGGGGGTGATTCCCCCTGACGACGATAAGGCGCTGATTCTGATCTCCGCCGACGATCAGGCGGCGCTAGGTGGGGGGACGATCACGATTGAGGGAACCACAGAGCTTTCCGATAGTCAGGGCAATGTCCATACCCTTAAGCGGCAGGCTCGCCCGATAGAGCTCTACCGAACCCAGAACAACAACTTGCGCCCCATTGATCGTGGAGCCGCGTTTATCGGCATTGCACGTGAGGAGCCACCGTTTGGCCTCTCCGTACAGGGAATCGAGAGCTTGGATCTGGGGCCTGGCAAGACCGCAACTGTGACCGTGAAAGTCGTGCGTCCCACCAATGGCCGCAGTGATGTGGTCATCACGGTGCTAGGCTTGCCGCCAGGCATTACCATTAACCAGACTGCGATCTACATTCCAGGTAACAAAGATGAAGCGGTTTTTACCCTTCGGGGATCAGATAACTCCAAGTACCTAGGGACACGTGATGCGAAGCTTCCTCCTCTAAAGTTTGTCTTTGTCGGAGCCACAGGAGGTCGCAACACAGACGCGCCCACGGACAGCACCGCCCCAATTATTGTAACGGCACCTCGTGAGGGTGGCATCAAGATCGGACGCTAGTTCTTTTGGACACCCACCTTCATCACACCACTCCGCCGCACCACGACCACCACCATGAGTCGCACTTTCAGTCGTCGGAGAGCGTCCGCGATGTCGTTATCGGGATGGCCGATGGGCTTACGGTTCCCTTTGCCCTTGCCGCCGGTCTCTCGGGCGCGATTTTGGGAACCAATATCGTGGTCACCGCCGGGCTGGCCGAGATTGCAGCAGGCTCGATTGCGATGGGGCTTGGCGGCTATCTTGCCGCGCGAAGTGAGCTAGAGCACTACCAGAGTGAGAAGAAACGGGAAGCCTGGGAGGTCGTCCATAAGCCTGAGGCTGAAGCCGCCGAGATTCGTGAGGTTTTTGAAGGGTATGGCTTGACTGAGACAGAGATCGCCCCGATTATCGCCGGGCTGGAGCGAAACCCGGAGGCCTATGTCCAGTTCATGATGCGCTTTGAGCTTGGCCTAGAAGAGCCCGATCCCAAGCGCGCCCTTCAAAGTGCGGTCACGATTGGAGTTTCCTATATTGTCGGGGGGCTGATTCCTCTCGCTCCGTATGTCTTTTTGAAGTCTCATGCTGAGGCATTTCGCCTTTCTTGCATCGTCACGCTGCTTGCTCTTTTTGTTTTTGGCTTTGTCAAAGGACGATTCACGGGAAGCAATTCCTGGCGGAGCGCTCTAGAAACCGCTGGCATTGGTGGGATTGCGGCGGCCGTGGCCTATCTTCTCGCAAAAGCCTTTGGATGATTTAAAAATTCTCCCGCACAGACCGATTACTTTTGTTACAATGCAGTCAGAGGTGTTGTCATGGATGAACAATTTATTTGCCCTTTTCCCTGGAAGTGGTCTATGATCTACGAAAAGCTCCATCGTGAGTGGACAGAGCGTGGCGATGAAGACGTGCCCGAGCCACCCCATCTTTTGCCTGCCATGACCAGTGATGGTCATCGTCAAGATCGCTGGCAAGAGACCGTGGAGTGGGCTGAGCAGCATGGTTTTGAAATTCCGCCTATTAGTGAAGACGAAAAATACTATAAGATGTAGGAGTCTATGAGGTTTGCCGCACCACCGCTTTTGTTAGTCGGATTTGTTCTTCTTTTTTACAGTAAATTGATGACAGGCAACGAGAGCCTGGTGCGGTTGGGCGAAGATGGCCCCCTTTTCTATTACCCCTCGCGGGTCTTTGCGCAGGAGTGTCTCCGTTCGGGTGTTTTGCCACACTGGAAACCCTATAGTTTTGCGGGAATGCCGTTTCTGGCCAGCCTAGAGTCGGGCTTTTTCTCGCCTTGGTTTTGGCTAACAGTGGGGCTACCCGCAGGTCTTGGACTTCTGTGGGGCATGCTGGCGAACCTCTGCTTAGGGGCAGTCGGGATGTACTTTCTGCTGCTCCATTACACGCGCTCCGAACCCGCTGCGCTGTTCTCCGGGCTCGCCTTTGTGCTCGGGACGTTCTTCACGACCCGCGTGGGTTTTGGGCACTTCCCTGTGATTGAGGCCGCGATAGGCATGCCTTGGCTCTTGCTCGTGACCGAGAAGGTACTTTCAGAGCCGCAGGGCTGGCGCTGGTCGGTGCTCTTAGGAGCACTCTATGGAGCTAACTTGCTGGCGGGGTTTCCCGAGATTAGCTTTATGGTCGGTGTTGTCTTCACGCTACGCTGGATAATTGGCCTTCGTCTCGCACCGGTTGCCCTAGCAGTGCGCTATGGTATCGTCGTTCTGATCTCTCTTGGTACCTCTGCGATTCAGCTTTTCCCCGCACTCACGGTACTGGAGCGGACATCTCGTATGGCACTACCTCTCTCTTTTATCCAAGAGCAGTCCGTGCCTCCTCTAGCACTGCCGACTTTAGTCGTCCCCGATCTCTTAGGTAGTGCCGCGGCGCATAACGCCCTTCTCAAAGGCCCAAGTGTGGAGATGCCGGGGTATGTGGGTGTTCTGACACTTCAATTTGCTCTTGTAGCGCTCTTACTGGCACGACGGCGGCGGACTTGGTTTTTTGGGGCACTGGCGCTTGGGGGGATTCTGCTGGCAATGGGGGCGTTCAATCCGCTTTACCCCTTTTTATCGAAGCTACCGGGTCTGAGCTTGATTGCTCGCCCGACGCGCTGGATGTTTCTATTTTCGTTCTCTGTGCCTGTGCTTGGAGGACTAGGGCTTAGTGCCCTGCTAGCCGCTGACAAAAGCACTCTTGAGAAGCTTCGCCCTTACTTTGTCGGTCTTTTGCTACTGGGGCTCGTTGTGCTCATCGCCGTGGTTGTCGGTCATGGACGATTGATGGAGTGGGGACAGGCTCAGATTCACGCCCGCTATCCAGATCACCCCGAACGCCAGCTTGCTAAGCTTGAGGGAATGTTGGCTGGGCAGCGTCTTGGATTGGCACTCTTTGTCGCCTGGTCTGGAGCTGCTCTCCTTTTTTTGTTTCTGCGCTCACCCCGACGGGTCTATCTGCCTGCCATCGTCCTCTTTTTAGACCTCTGGCTCAGCAATGCGAAGTACCTCTCTTTGCCTCAGCCCATCTCTCCACTGCCCATGGAGTTATTTCATGCAATGCTGCCTTCGGATGCCAAAGATTTTCGCTTTCTCCCACTGGAGAAGTCAAAGTTATGGCCTGAGGCAGGGGTTTTTTCTCATCGCAATAATGCCGTGGGTTACGACTCTCTTACCAGCAAGGAGCTATTTCAATATCTCGCAACCGCTTTTGGAAAGTCATCCCTTGAGATTGACCCACTCAGCCCGACCACAACACCCCAAGACTGGCCACTGACCCAAGCGAGTCTACTCGACCGACTTGGAGTGCGCTATGTCATCAGTGAGCTACCGCTTCCCTTTCCTCGGCTCTCTCAGACCCTCTATCGCCGTGACTCTGCGCTACCCTTGGCATCTGTAGCCACAAACTGGGTTGTCGAGGCAAGCCCCACGAAGATGCTGACGAAGCTAAGCACGCTCCCCGGCGACACGGCTGTCGTCATGCGATCTGTGGATCAAAAAAGCGCAAGCCATCCCAGGATGGTTGCTACGACGCGTCCCGATCCGAACACGATCGAGATAACCCTGAACGGCGCCTCTGGTCTCTTGGTAATACATGAGGCCTATTACAAAGGCTGGGAGGCAACCATAGATCGTCGGCTCACACCAGTCATGATCAGCGACTATCTCTTTATGGGGGTACTGGTTCCCCCTGGTACTCAGAAAGTTCGCCTCACGTATCACGCTCCCTACTTCCGCGAGGGGAGCTCTGTCACAGGGATAACGGGAGCAGGGCTGTTAATTTTCCTTGTGGTTTCAGTGGCAAAACGCCGAAAATTCAGGTAAAGTTAGAGTATTATGATTGAGCTTTTCTTCACAAAGTTGAAATGGCAGCACCGTGCATTGCTGGCATGGGGAGGAACCCTAACGGGCATTGCGATTCTCTTCACGATTGGTCGCCAGGATTTTGTGGCCGCGCACCCTGTCGAGCAGCAGTTCCTGACATTTGCGGGTTGGGGACTTGCCTTTTGGGGGCCGATTGTCCTTGCCATTTTTGAAGGTGAGCGCATGGATCGCTAGCGGGGCACCACAAAAATTAGGTGTTATAAAATAACCGCGAGCTGGTTTTTAGCCAGCTCACGGTTATTTTTTCTTTTTGCGCTCGCGCCTAATTTTGCCTTCGCGCAGTGCCTCGGTTCGAATGTGTGCCGCTCGCTCGCGCTCTTCCCGTTCGCGCCACCAGCGTTTCTCCGCTTCGTCACGCTGGTCTTCACGCCAGCGGCGCACGGCTACCTGGACGGGTGGCTGTAGGTAGATTGTGATGGCTAGAGCCGTCCCAACGAGGGGAAGAGACCATTTGCCTCCGATTTGGAAGCGTAGCTCCTGTGAGGCAACTAAGCAGGCAAAAAGCGCTGTGACTAATACTAGGACGAGAAACCATCCTAGATCGAATGTTTTGGGTTTTTGTCTCTGTTGCATCACGGCTAGAAGAGTTTATTTAGTGATCAAAGTATACCTTAAAGTTCGTCATTTTGGAAGAACTCCCAGGTTTCTTTGTCTGGCCCTAAAAAGAAGCCTACCCGAATGGTTTTCCCATTGACATCTACACTTTTGGGCTCGATCGTGATCGTGCAACCTAGTTCTCTTACTTTTTCAATATCGGTATCTACATCTGTGGAGCGTAGGGCAACATGAAAGAATTGATTTCCTTCGATGATCTCGGTGCCCTCTGTGCAGGCAAAAAGCTCTAGGTAGTTTCCATCTCCTAGGTCTAGTAGGGCGATACGTTTTTCACCCTCACCCCAAGAGTGCGCGATGGGAAAACCCATGCCTTCGGTGTAGAAGGCCAGTGATTTATCAAAATTTCGAGCACGTAGAGCAATGTGATGGAAGCCACCTTGGCTAAAGCGCGATGTAGACATACTAAAAAATTCCTATTCTATGGGCTCCAGAGTCACCTGGGTTTTTTGATTACGGATGGGTTTGAACAAGTCCGTGGGGAGGACAAAGGCTATGGTTGTGCCACCTGGCCAGGAAATCGTCTGGCGCAGGCTCCGGTCACGGATCACTTTCCCATCCGAGGTTTCTGTAAACTGAACGACAAAGGCAAGGCGACCTTCAAGTGGTTTTCCGGGAGCCACTTTTGCGGTGATTGCCAAAAGGCCAGCCTCTCCCCAGTGAAAGTCTGAGAGGGAGATGCGCTTCAGCTCCTCACGTGTGAGCAGCGGAGCACGTGGAGCAACAATAAACGAGGACTCCCAGCGATTGTTGCGCCAGACTTCCACCACGCCACGCACGAGATGCCGCCGGACTAAAGTGGGGCCAAGCTGTTGGTACTCCCAGGCATTGAGTGCCCAGAAGATCGCTCCGACGACAAGCACAAAAGCAGCGATACCGCCACTGAGAAGTTTTCTATTCAATGGACGACCCCGCTGGCTGAGCCAACTTGAAGGGATGTATCTATTGCCGCGAACTCATTGCGAAGATAGCCGAGTGCCACAGGCTGGCCGAGCGTGGGACCAAGAGCACAGGAGGTTACCCAGCCGACTTCTTTATCGTCCCTGAAAATCGGAGTTTTGGGGGCGACGAGCTCTGTGAGAGTGAGACGCACCAAAGTCCGGTTGGTATGGCCGCGTGCATCAATGCGAGCGACGACTTCTTGGCCTACGTAGCAGCCTTTTTTGTAGTGAATCGCGCGGCTGGCCTGCCCTGTCTCGGGTGCCAGCGTCTTTTCGTCGAAGTCTATACGGCCTCGTGGAATCCCCGCTTCGATCCGCAGGCCCTCGTAGGTCGCTTCCTCGTAGCCGACCAAGCCTGGCGGAGGGGCATCGTAGACGAGCCAGCCGAGTCCGTTGAAAACGCAAGGCTCGTCGGGTTTGGTGCCATAGACGAAGTAGGTGGTCGCTGCACTAGAGGAAATCTTGACCCGCTCCATAACCAAGTGATGCTCCAGAGACTCCGCCAGCGCCACCCCCCAGCCTGGCTCGGTGCTCAGGAGTAAAGAATCTTCGAGGCAGAGCACCAGCAGGTCGGCGATGATCTGCCCTTTGCTCGTGAGATGAAAGGCATAACAGCCCTCGCCTGGTGTGAGCGAGGCGATGTCGTTGGTGACCATGCCTTGCAAAAAGCCTTGGCGATCCCTACCCGTGAGGCGAAGAATGTCCCGCTCTAAGGGAACATAGAATGTCGGGGGCAAGCTCATCGGGCCTCCAGTGAGTGAACTAGCTCGCGGCCAAACTCCGTCAGCGAGGGGTCGCGTGCTCCCATGATCAGAATCAGATCGCCGGGGTGCGCTTCTTCAAGTAGGCGCTTTTGGAGCACCGCGCGGGTTTCGGCAAACTCGGCGTTTTTGCCCTTTGCCACGATATCAGTGACGATCTCGGCGGCGGAAAAATCTCGTTGCGCCGTGCCACCCGCGTAGAAAATTTCCAGGAGCCAGAGTCTATCGTCGGGGCGGAGCGCGGTGGAAAACGACTCCACAAAATCGGGACGTAGAAACCGAGTCGGGGTGAAGCCGTGCGGCTGGTAGATTGCCAGAACCCGGCTCCCACGCAGGTGCGCGGTCTCGATAGCGGCTTGGACTTTCACGGGATTGTGCGCGAAGTCGTCAATGACTTCGATCTCATCCACCACGCCCAAGCTCTGGAAGCGCCGGGCAACCCCTTGGAAGAGGGCTAGAGGCGTGACCATCTCGTCCAAGGCGACCCCAAGCGCCTGGCAAACGGCAATCGCGGCGAGGGCATTGTCAATATTGTGCTTGCCTGGAACGGGTAGGGTAAAGCGGGTAGTACCCACGCGAAAAGCGCTTCCTATAGAGGTCAGCGATAGATCCTCGCCGCGTATTTTTGCGCCGTCACCAAAACCGAAAACCGTGCTCTTGTCTTTGAGATGCGTAAGGTTCTCAGCCTCGCCCACGATAAATGCACCGGTGGTCTGGGCACGAAAGCGAGCAAAAAGCTCCGCGACTTCGTCTACCTCTTTATGGTCTTTAGACAGATTGAGCACAATGCCGATGTGTGGGGCGTACTGAACAATCGAGCCATCACTCTCATCCGCCTCAATCACGAGTAAGTCCGAGCCGCCGAACCAAGCATTGCCGATCAGCCCTTGCTTCTCCAGGCAGACGAGATTACCGCCTGTAATCACCGAGGGCTGCCGTCCCACACCTTGGAGAATCTCGAAGATCATGGCGACCACGGTAGACTTGCCGCTTGTGCCTCCCACGGCAATGGTTCGGTACTGCGCCGCGAGCCGGGTGAGCATCTCCGCTCGATGAACGATGGGAATGTCTTGCGCTTTGGCCGCGACATAGTCCGCGACGGTGGCCTCGACGGCGGTGGAGACGATGACGCTCTGACAGTCGGGGCCAACGCCACTGCCATCTTGGGGGTAGATCACGATCCCTTGTTTTTCCAGCGCCGCTCGTGTGGCCGCTTGCTCTCCTTTGTCTAGCGCACGGTCGCTCCCGCTGACTTTCGCAGCGGTCATGGCCTGGAACTGTGCAAGCGCACTCATTCCGCTCCCTGCGACCGCTGTGTAGTGATACCGCCTAGCTGTTGTCTCGTCCACGGGCACTATTGTACCCGGTACTCAAAACTGCTGTAGGCAAAGTAGCTCCGGTAGAGAAGCGCTTGGACTTGTGGCACTAAGGGGTAGAAAAAGATCACCCCCACGAGTGCAAGGGGCCAGGCGACTGTCCCCATCACCGCACCCGCCGCGCCACTAAGCAGGCTCAGGCACATCCCAAAGAGTGTCGCCTGAAGAAGCTCGGGCTGGAGGGTCTGGATGCTCAGGCGAATGGTCTCGGTGACGGAGAGCTTTCTATCAGCGAGGATCGGACAAACCAATAAAAACATTCCCTCTAGAATCAGGCCCGGAATCGTGTACATGGTGAAGCCAAGCTGCACGCCTAGCGCTGCCACCACGGATGTCGCCAGCGTGATCCAGAACCCCGCCGCCGGTGCCAGCAGTCGCTTCAGGCGCACAGGCTCCCCGGAGAGCTGATCTAGCGCAAGGCGCGTCAGACCCGTTTGAAAGGCGCGACTGACTCCCGCCACCAGAACCCAGAAGAGAATCATGATCAGATAGAGCTTCAGCGGGCTGTCGTGCTCGGGAGACTTCACGACGCGCAGGAGCAAGAACCAGATCCCCACTTGGAGACCACAGCAGATCACCGATGCCGTCAGCCAGAGCCCAAGATGCTTTCGGTAGAGCGCCCAGGCATTGATAATCAGCCCTTTGTGAAGGTGCGCCGAGGGCGGCGGAGGACTCATAGACATGAGCTTACTGGCCTCCACCACTTTCAAAGCGCTCTGGGTAGAAGTTGCGGTACATCAGTGCCATACAAAGGTAGTACAGAGGGAGTGTGAAGATCATCCCGATTCCACACGCAAGACTACCAATGCTACTTGCCATACTGGCGACCAAGATAAACGCAAGCGCGATCCAGATCTCTGATTTCAGCTTTGTCCAGCTCTCTTTAATGGCATCAACGGGGCTCATATTCTGATCAAGCACGAGAAGAACCGAGAGGGAAGAAAGCGCACCGGCAATATAGCTAGGCAGCGATGTCACGATGCTCGTGAAGGGGCCAAGGATAGGGGATAGAATTGCTCCTAAGACTCCACCGACGAGTCCGCCAACAAGCCCAAGGAGGAGGAGAAGTCCCAAGACGGGGCCAGCTTTGTTGATATTGGCAAACATGTCCCCCAAGCTAAGTGTCTGACCGCGTAGCTGTTTTAGAGCCATCTGGTACATTCCGCTCGTTATGATGGTGGAAAGTGCAATAAGCCCGACGAACATGAGAATGCCAGGGCCGATCAGTGTGGCGGGATTGATCCTCTCACCCTGACGCATCAGGCCCGCAATCAGCATCACATAGAATGGGATGACGACTGCGGCAATACTGAAGGTTGCTATGGCTCCTGCGCCAACCCAGGCTCCGAGCTGTTTCTGCAGAAGCTGAAAGGCGACTCCAATGTCCTCGAAGCGCACTCGTTGCGCGGGGGGAGTGTACTGGGGGGGCTGTTGATCTTGACCGGAATACATGGGGCTGTCCTCTCTGAATAGACGGAGTAACCGAACAACCCTAGTATAGCGCGAAGTCAACGGCTGCGCTATTTCACGCGGCTATCTACCACAATGACCGGCATCGGCAGCGCGGCGAGGAGCTTGTCCGCCTCAGACGGAGCGCAGGGCTCGTCGGTGTGGTTGAAGTGGCTCCCAATCACAATCAGATCGTAGTGGTTTTCTTGTGCCTCGATAATGAGGGCCTGCGCGGCATCATCGGCGACTTGGATACGGGTGCGGACGTAGTAGCCGTAGTCACGCAGAAACTTTCGGGACTGATCCAGCGCCTGCTCTGCGTGTCTCCAGCGAGCCTGTCGGATCGTGTCCATCTCAGGGCTCGTTCCCTCGGTATGGGGAACCGTCGCGAGCAGGGTCATCTGGGCACCGGTGAGAGGCACCATAAGACGCGCCGCTTCTAGTAGAGTGCGCTGCGAGAGCGGCGTGCAGTCCACGGGCACAAGTACTTTGGTGTAGGCAATTCGAAAGAGGGGTTCTAGTCTCATTTTAATAAATCTCCAAACGGTTATCTGATGCTCTGATTTTAGGGGGTATTGGCCCGTGGTGAATCTGCGATTTGGCGGATTCGGCGAGCGGCGACAATGCGGCGTGCACACAGGGGGCAGTAGTGTTTCCAGAGAGCGCTCTCCTGCACGAAGAGCCAGCGGGAGGGAGCAGGCTCTGTAGCAAGCGAGGTACGGAGCAACACAGGAGCGGGAACCGAGGCATCACAGCCTGGCCCATCACAATGCAGGCGGCGCCCATTCGTAGACCGACTCATGGGAACATCATAGGTGAGCCGTCAGATAAAATCGTCCGCCAAACGGCGTATTTATTAATGATGCGTGGAGAGCTTGGGGAGATCCGCCTCGCTGATAAGTCCCTGGCGCGCGGCCCAGACGGCTGCTTGAACCCGATCCGAGACTCCGAGCTTGCCGATAATATGTTCCACGTGGGTCTTGACCGTGCCCTCGCTGATGAAGAGCACCCCACCCATCTCGCGGTTGGTCAGGCCCGTTGCCATGAGCTTGAGGACTTCCTCTTCCCGCTTGGTCAGCGGCTCGATCAGGTCGGCGGCTTGTGCAGCCTCTCCGACCACCCGCAGAGAACGGATGAGATCCTGGGTAGAGAGAAGCTGCTCCCCCCGAAGAACCGCACGCATCGCGTCTCGCAGTGCCTCGTGCTCGATTCCCTTGAGCAAGTAACCGGCGGCCCCTCCCGCGACGGCACGGGCCATGTACGTGGGGTTGTCGTAGGTGGAGAGCATCAGAACGACCGTTTTGGGGAGTGCGGCCTTGATTGCCACGAGGGCGCTGAAGCCATCGCCACCCGCCATCCGGATATCCAAAAGGACTAGATCGGGTTTCTTTTCTTCCGCAACCCTAATTCCCTCCGCACCCGAAGACGCTTCCCCGATAACGTCGAACTCCGTGCCGCGTAGCATGGCCTTGACGCCGCCTCGGACAATCGCGTGGTCGTCTACCAACAAGACCGTGTAGTTACTACTCACTTAACAACTCCTCATGATAGGGTGCAGGGAAGCTGGCCGTCAGCTGGGTGCCGGTGCCAGGGGCGCTCTCAATCAGCAGCGTTCCCTCTAGCAGGCGCACACGCTCGGTCATGCCGTGTAGCCCGATATGCTTGTCATCGGCTTGAATCCCCTTAGGATCAAACCCCATTCCATCGTCGCTAATGCTCAAGATTAAGACGTGATCGCTCTCGCGAAGCAGGGTTACCTGGATGCGTTGCGCGACGGCATGCTTGCGGGCATTGGTGAGGGCTTCTTGGGCGACCCGATAGACCGCCGTCACCAGGGGCACGCTGAAGCGCTCCCCCTCGACATCGTGCAAAAAGTCCGCGTCGGTCCACCCGGCCCGCTGCTTTTCCTCTTGAACGAGCTGTGCCAGGGCGCCTGCCAGCCCCATATCATCCAGCGCGAGTGAGCGTAGCCCATTGATAAGCCGCCGCGACTCGATTACCGCATCTTTGAGGTACTGAAGGCCCAACAAGAGATCCTCATCGTCGTGGTTGTGCACGCACTGGAAGGCGGAGAGGTGCATGTGGGCGGCCATGACATACTGCGTAAGGCCATCGTGCAGATCGTAGGCGACGGCGCGGCGCTCTTCTTCTTGTGCCGTGATGAGACCTGCAACCAGAGAGCGCTGGCGCTTGAGGAGCTGCCAGTTTCGGATGGCGACAGCCAGGTGCATCGAGAGGGCCAGAATGGTCTGCTCATCGCCTTCTGTGAACCCACCAGGCTTCTCTGTCAAGTAGATACTTCCGAGAATGGTCTGCTGGTAGCGGATGGGAACTCCGAGAAAGCTATCCATCGGCGGGTGGTGTGGTGGTATTCCGACTGCTGACGGATGTGTCCCGAGTGTCTCCAGCCGAAGTGGTGTGGTGCGCTGGAGCAAGAGGCCCAGAATGCCACCCCCATGTGGCTTGGCTCCGATCGTGGCTTCTTGCTCGTGGGTTAGCCCTGCGGTGAGGAACTCCTCTAGCTCCTCCCCATCCGCACGGGCGATGCCGATGGCACAGTAACGCGCCCCAATGAGCTTTCGTGCAGACTCTGCAAACTGCTGAAGTGCCTCTTCACCCGTCAGACTGGCGAGCATCTCGGAATGAATGTGATCCGAGACACCACGTAGCCGTGCATCGTCGCTCGTTTTAAGGTCGTTGTCTTGCACTAAAGGCTATTATACCGTCACCTCATCGCGATAGGGCAAGCCCGGCTGCGCCCCCGCCCGCGTCACTTTTACGGCAGCAGCGGCGCAAGCAAAGACAATTGCACGATCCAGCGGCTCTCCACGGGCCAGCTCGACCGCCAGAGCGCCGGTGAAGCAGTCGCCTGCCGCAACCGTGTCCACGGGAATCACCGAGGGAGCGGGGAAGCTCTGCGGAGACGTGCCGAGCTGCTCAAGCTGCGCTCCCCCGGCCCCGAGCGTGGTGATGAGGGTCTTGACTCCCCCGGCCAGAAGCGCCGCGCTTCCTCCAAGTAGCGCGCACTCGCTCTGGTTGGGCGTGAGAATCGCTAGCTTCACTAAAATCTCCCGAGGCAGAGCCCGCGCCGGGGCCGGGTTGAGCAGCACGGGAATCCCGCGCGAAAAGCCTGCTTCCACTGCGGCAAAGACCGCCTCATCGGGGATTTCTAGCGAGAGAACGATAAGTTTCGCTTCGTCAAACGCGGCGCTGGCGGCGGCGATATCGGCAGCACGGAGGCAAGCGTTGGCCCCTGGGGCGACCACTATGCTATTCTCTCCCGTGATTTGATCTACGGCGATGAGCGCTACGCCCGAGGCAACACCGGGCGTGGTGAAGACAAAGTGCGTGTCCAGCCCCTCACGCTCGAAGCTCGCCCTCGCCGCCGTCCCGTAGGCATCGTCGCCGACACGGGCGATAAAGCAAACATCGCCTCCCAGACGCGCTGCGGCCACGGCTTGATTTGCCCCCTTGCCGCCCGCGACGGTCTGAAGCGCCCCCCCCAAGATCGTCTGGCCAGGCGCGGGGATTTTGGGGACGGCGACAACGAGGTCCGTGTTGGAGCTACCCACGACGACGATCTTAGGATGCATCATGGAGGTATTCTACCTGGTGCATCGTCGGGTAGAATAGGTTTATGCTGGCACCTTTCTTATGCCTCCTGCTGATCCTCACTGAGCCTATTTCTTATAAAATTGCCTTCATGGATGGCACGAAGACCGCTGCGAAGCTCACGCTCTCGGCAAGCCCCGACGGGCCGGTGCGTGTCGAGTCCGACGATACCATCTCCACGTTTCGTCCCTATGCCGTCAGTGGTGCCACAGCGACCGTCGTGGGAAAGCTCTCGCGCTGGGAAGCCTTGCCCATCCGAGGGGGCTGGAAGCTCCAGAAGCCACTGGGGGGCGTGATTCCACTAGACGCGCCGCTACTCACCTTCCACGACCTGCGGCTCTTTCTGGGCAAGCGGATCGCGGAGCTCGAGGTGGCCGGCAAGCCGCTGCGGTTCTGGCAGCTTGGCTACACCAGCGAGCGGCCCGCACTGGACTTGGTGGAGCTGACATCGGATGGCACGATTCCGATGCAGGTGGGGGGCAAGCGGGTAGTCGCCAAGCGCTACCAGGCCAAGGTGACCCTGGGGCTGAACCAGAAAGTCGAGCGCAGCACGATCCATCTGGGGCCGTCGGGGGAGCTAATCAATGCGAGCCCACCCTTTGTGAGTGCGGACTTGCGGGCACAGACACTTTTGGCGGAAGCGCCGAGTGGTGGACTGGTCATGACCTACCGCCTGCCCGGCTACACCCTTCGTGCGGAGCCATCCGAGGGAGGCTACCAGGTAAAAGTGCTGGTGGACGATAAGGCGATCCCGGGAAGTGTCATCACGGATCTGACGGGCAAGCCACTTCGCATCGAGAACGAGTTTCCCGGCAAACCCTTTGTCGGACTGGTCGAGTCGGGGAGCTTGAACTGGAGCATGGACACCCCTCAAATCTCCCGGACGGTCTTGCCTGACCCTGACGACATTGTGCTCTTTCCACCCCAGCTCTTTGCCACGGCGGCGTGGGAGAAGAGATTCACGTCGGTGGGCGAGTCGCATGAGGCGGTTCTTTTGCTGATGCATGATGGCCTCCCCGATGAGCTCACGATTGAGCGCGTTGCCGACCCTGCCGAGGGCTTGCACCGCTATCGCTTTACCAGCGAGAGCTTTAAGGCCGATTTCATCACCGACGGCACTCGACTACGCCTCTTGCGCCGTCCCGAGGGGAGCCAAGTGGTATCTGGTGATGGCGAGACGCTAGGAGCGGCCTTCCCGATCCTCGCCTGGCCGTAGGCTGTGTAGGAGTGCCGTCGCACGCTCCAGAGTCTCGGGCTTTTTGCAGTAGCAGAAGCGAATGAGCCGGGCACCGTCGGCACGGTTTTTAAAGAAGCTACTGCCGGGCACTATCGCCAGGCCCCGCTCACGCACCAGCCACTGCGCCAGTGCTTGGTCATCGGGGAGGCCGAACGCTTCTAACCAGCGCGACGCGTCGGCGAGAATGTAGTAGGCTCCGGGCGGTGTCTCCGCGATAAGGCCGACGTCGCGCACGACTTGCAGAAAGCGATCCCGCTTCTCTTTGTACTTTGCCGTCAGCTCCGCGTAGTAGGAGTCCGGGAAGCCCAGCGCCACGGCCGCGCCCTCCTGAAGCGGTGCGGCAGCTCCTACCGTCAGAAAATCATGGACACGCCGGATCGCTACGGTCGCTTCTGGGGGGGCGATGAGCCAGCCGATTCTCCAGCCTGTCGCACTGTAGGTCTTAGAGAGGCCGGTGATCGTCACCGTGCGCTCCGCCATTCCCTCAAGATCCGCGAGGCGGCGGTGCGCGCCGTCGTAGACTAGGTGCTCGTAGATCTCATCGGTGATCGCAACAACGTCCCACGTCTGGCAGAGCGCCGCAATCCAGCCCAGCTCCTCGGCTGTGAAAACTTTCCCCGTGGGGTTGTGGGGCGTGTTGACGATAATCGCTCTTGTTTTCTCATTAAACGCCGCCGCCAGCTCCTCAGGATCGAGCCGCCACGTCGGGGCATGGAGTCGCACGAATCTTGGCGTTGCGCCCGAGAGCACGGCATCCGGGCCGTAGTTTTCATAGAACGGCTCAAAGACAATCACTTCGTCGCCGGGATCGGTGAGGGCCAGTAGCGCTGCCATCATCGCCTCGGTTGCGCCACAGGCTACCGTGATCTCCCGCTCTGGATCAGGGCGAACTCCATAGTGTCGCTCCGTTTTTACCGCAATCGCTTCTCGTAGCGACTTCGCGCCCCAGGTAATCGCGTACTGATTGATGTCGCTCTGAATCGCTGCGCACGCCGCCTCTTTCATCGCCTCGGGTGCTGGAAAGTCTGGAAAACCTTGTGCGAGATTGACGCCGCCGGGGCCACCATGGGCCAGAAAAAGGCGGGTCATCTCCCGGATCACGGACTCCTGAAACTGTGCGGCTTTTTGCGACGTACGAATGGGCATGGTGGCCTATTTTACCCCGGTTCACCGTGCGGGGTAGAATACGACCCAGACCATGCGCATCCTGCTTCCGCCCTCAGAGGGTAAGACGACACCAAGTAAAGGCAAGCCGTTAGAGCTCGCAAGCCTACTCTTCCCCGAGCTTGCCGCGCCACGCCAGCAGCTTCTGGATACACTTACCACGCTCTGCACCAATGAGCCTCAGCAGGCGCGGCGAGTGCTGGGGCTGACCGAAAACCAAACCGACGAAGTCTTACGCAACCAAGGACTCTTGAGTGCGCCAACAGCCCCGGCGTGGCAGGTCTACACCGGCGTGCTCTACGGCCAGCTCGATACGGCGACTCTTACCCAAGCCCAGCGGCAGAAGCTCACCGACTCGGTCTGGATCGCCAGTGCGCTCTTTGGTTTTGTCGGGTTCGCCGATCCGATTCCCGCCTACCGCCTCTCGGGAGACGCGACTCTCCCCGGACTTGGTGGCCTGGCGGGCTTCTGGCGCGACTCTCTTACGCCGCTCTTGGAAAGTCAGTCCGAGCTCTTGCTCGATCTACGCTCGGGGAGCTACGTGAAGCTAGGGCCGCTGCCTGCCTCTGTGGCGGAGCGTGCCGTGGTGCCGCGCGTGCTTCAGAAGATGCCTACGGGGCCGCCTAAGCTCATCACCCACTTCAATAAAGCCACCAAAGGACGCATCGTCCGAGCGATCGCACAGTACCGGGGGAAGCTTCGAACCGCACAAGATCTAGCGCAGCTTGTTGCCACTCTGGGAGCGGATGTGGAGCTTTTGCCTCTTACGAAGCCGGGCCAGGCGCAACAGCTTGAGATAGTGCTACTCAACTTAGGGTAAAATAGGAGGCACATGAGGCTTAATCAGGCGGAGGCTAGCGAGAGTAGTTACAGCAGTACTCGGCAAGGGCGCTCTGAGTGGCCCGATGCAGTGGCCTACCGCGAGGCAATCCAGAGTCCAGGACTAACCTTAGGTGATCCCTTACTGACCGGGGTGAAAGTCGCGGAGAACCGGCAGGGGCTGCCCATTGCCTACACGGGGCGCTTTGCCGTGGTGTTTCGCCTACGCGGCCACGATGGCACGGACTGGGCGCTACGCTGCTTTACCAACCCGCAAGGAAGCTACGGAATCACTCGGGGGACACGCTACCGACTTCTGGCCACGCAGATCGCCAACCTCGACGATGTCTTTGTGCCGTTTCGCTTTGTGGAGAGCGGGATGCGGATCGCGGGGAAGTGGTACCCGACCATTGCGATGCGCTGGGCACAGGGAACGACATTAGGGCGCTGGGTAGAGCACAACCGAGACAATCCCGAGCGCCTGCGTCGCTTGGTGGGCTCGCTGGGGGAGCTACTCCAGCGCTTGGAAGCCGCGAGCATGGCCCACGGCGACTGGCAGCACGACAACCTCCTGATCAACGATGATGGTAGCCAGATCACTCTTGTGGACTACGATGGAATGTTTGTGCCAGGGCTGGAGGGCTATCCGTCGCCGGAGCTGGGGCACGTAAACTACCAGCATCCAGAGCGGCAAGTCCAGCACTTTGGAGTCGGGCTGGACCGCTTTGCCTGCCTCGTGATGCAGACGGCTCTGCTGGCGATTGCCCGCGATCCAAGCCTCTGGATCAAGTTTGGCGATGGTGAGAGCCTTCTTTTTAAAGCCTCGGATCTACGCGACCCGGAAGGCTCGCCCGTCTTTTCCGCACTGCGGGCACAAGCGGAGCTAGATCAGGACAAAGAGCTCGCGGACTCTCTGGCTCGTCTGGGCGATGCCCTCGCCCACGGCCCCGACTCCACCTTGCTTCCCACGATTATCACGGAGCCGCCCAAGCCACTCCCCGCAGAGCTTGTTGGCCCCCCCGAGCCCACGGTTCAGGAACGCCATGAGAAGGCCGAGAACTTAGACTGGATTCAGACCTACAGCGAAGTGGTCACGCACGACAAGTGGTGGCAGGCGGGCACCAGCTACCGCCACATGGGGCAGCGCCAGGCCACCAAGGATGTCTTCCGCTACCTAAACCAGCTCAATGAGTCGGTATTTGCCGAGAAAGAAAAGAGTAATCTCTTCGCCGTCCGGGCGGCGCTGGCGGGCGTATTGGTGGTGGCACTGCTCCTTGCGCAGGTGGTGCCAGGAACCTACTTGCCGCTGTTCTTGCTCCTCTGGCTAGTCAATGCTGTTGGGATTGGCTACGCCAACTGGCCCCACCGCAAGCTCCTCGATGAGCTCAACGCCGAGATCGCCAAGATGACCCAGCTTGCCGCGGAGCGCAAAGACCGGGTTGCCACCCGCAACCGGGGAGCCTCGCCGCAGGCCTTGCAAGCCGCTCAAGGGGCGCAAGCGGACTATGTGGCGGAGAAATTGCGCCAAGTTCCGGTGAACCGCGTGATTACCATTCACGGGATGCCGGTTCAGGTCAAGCGTGAGCTGGAAGCGGTCGGAGTGACCAACGCGCTGGAGCTCTCGCGCCGCACCAATCTACCCGGCATTCCGCAGCACCAGATCACGACTCTCCAAACGTGGTGCCGCGAGATGGAAAAAGAGTTTGAGGACGAGTGGCGCAAGTTCAGTGCATCGGCGAAGAATGTCAATGTCGATATCCAGCGCCTAGAGATGGAAGTCGCTGAGTTTGAGCGGGAGAGCACCCGGCTTCAAAAAGAGCGCGAGCAGTTCCCCACGACGACCCTACGCGCCTATCTGAAGAAGCTCCTGCCCTTTCTGAAGATCTGACTCCGATGGGCATTGACGATTTCCTGACGCATCTTCGTGCGGAGCGCGGCCTTTCGGAGAACACAGCAGCGGCCTATCGGTGTGACCTTGCGCAGTGGGAAAAGAGCCAGCTCCCTCTCACCCCCGAGGGGATTGAGCGTTATCTGGCGCAGCTTTATGCCAAAGGCATGGCCCCAAGCACGATTGCCCGGAAGCGTGCCGCACTGTCGTCGTACTGTCGGTTTCTGAGCCGTGAGGGAGAGCTGGAGACCAACCCGGTGGCGGTGGCCGTAGGCTTAACACGCCTGGAGCGCAAGCTGCCTCATACGCTGACGACCGCGCAGCTTTTGGAGCTGCTTCGTACCCCCGACCGTACCACGGCAAAAGGACGGCGCGATGCAGCACTGTTAGAGCTACTCTACGCAGGTGGCTTGCGTCTTTCGGAGGCGCAGCACCTGCGCTGGGGCGATCTTTCCCCCCAGCAGGGGAGCATTCTCGTGCGTGGCAAGGGCGGAAAAGAGCGCTATGTGCCGCTAGCCGCTGTCGTGTTTGAAAGCCTGCTGACCCTGCGCCCCGATGGGGTCGATGCAAAGCCGCTTGACCCTGTTTTTGCGGGAGTGGGGCGGGTGACTCTCTGGCGGGCGGTGAAGGAGAATGTCGCGGCGGCTGGGCTCGGAGAGAGACCCTCGCCGCACTGGCTACGTCATAGCTTCGCCACCCATCTGCTCAACCACGGTGCGGATCTACGGGCCATTCAGGAGCTGCTGGGCCACGCTCGCATTACCACCACCCAGATCTACACCCATGTCGCCACCGAACGTCTGCGTGTCGCCTACCGCGCTGCGCATCCACGGGCCTAGTCTCTCAGAGACGCACGCTTCCTATCGAACCTAAAAAAACCAGCCTCCACATGAAAATGCGGAGGCTGGTCTTTATACGCTTAACCGTATCGTCGCAGGTTTTACTTAGACACCGTCGGCGACAAACGGGAGCAGGGCGATCTCACGAGCACGCTTGATGGCCTGTGCCAGCGGACGCTGGTGCTTGGCGCTGGTGCCGGTGGTACGGCGGGGCAGGATCTTGCCGCGCTCGCTGACAAAACGTCGCAGAAGAGAGACGTTCTTATAGTCAATGAAATCTACTTTCTGCACGGTGAAGTAGCAGACTTTTCGCTTGACTTTTTTGAATTTACGGGGCTTAACCGTCTTTGAAATGGTTGCCATTTTAATTTTCCTTAGCTCTATTACTACTCAGCAAACGGGTCGCTGAGGTCGCTGTCATCGTAGTTATTCTCGGGCATCTGCCGTGCACGTCCACCGCCACCACCTGCGTAGCCAGCCTGTGGGCGTGCCGCCGGTGCTGCGGATCGCTCGTAGCCGCCACCCCGTGCTGCCGGAGCGGCTGCGGGTTGCTCATAGCCACCTGCATAGCCGCCCGCCTCACCACCTTCTCCGTCACGGGCTCGGTCGAGCCCCTTGAGGTTGTCGGCGACGATCTCAGCGGCCTTGCGCTTCTGGCCATCTTGGGTCTGGTACTCACGGATCTGCAGGCGGCCCTCGACGGCAACCAGCCTGCCTTTGGTGAGATACTGCGACGCAAACTCGGCACTCTGGCGCCAAGCGACGATGTCAATAAAATCGGCTTGCTTCTCCTGCCCTTGTTGTCGGGCTTCTTGAGAGAGGGGCCGATCCACGGCGATTCGAAACTGTGCCACGGCGATTCCCGAGGGGGTATATTTCAGTTCGGGATCTGCTACCAGACGCCCGATTAAGATCACGCGATTCAACATTCTCTTTTTATCCTTCACTCACAGACAATCTGTAAGTCACTAAAGTCAACACTCACTTCACCTAGCCCTTAAGAGCGTCTCCCAGCGCTGGTGATCAACTACTCCTCGTCGCCCTCGGCATCCGGAATCTCGAGTGCTTCGTCCTCTGAGGTCGAAGTTCCCAGGTCTGTGATGGGCTGAGGAGCCAGAGGCGCGGCAGCGGCGCGGGCAGCGGCCTCACGCTCGCGGCGCTCTTGCTCAGCGGCACGAGTCTTGGAGGGGAACCGGTCCGCCTTCGGATCTTGCTTGACGATCATGTGGCGAATCACATCATCACTGATCCGGAAAATACGATCCAGCTCACTCTTTGCGGCTGCATCGCTGAGGAAGTTCACGACGATATAGCGACCTTCGCGGTGGCCTTTAATTTCGTAAGCCAGTCGTCGCGGGTCCCAGATATCAACATCTTCGACAGAGCCATTGCTCTTGGTGATGACACCGTTGTACTTGTCGAGGATCGCCTTTACCTGGTCTTCGGCCAGGGTCGCGTCCACGATATAAATAGCCTCGTAGGCTGTTGCCATTTTAATTCTCCCTATGGTCTAGAATTTCGGCCTCTTCTTCGTACAAGAGAGGCAGGGTATGAGATAACTACGCCTTGACGGCTGCTGCGGCCCGCTTCATCAGACGGGACTTGCGGCGCGATGCGGCGTTCTTGTGGATGATACCGCGCTTTGCGGTTCGGTCAATCACGGAGACAGTCGCGGAGAGCGATGCTGCGATCTCCGCTGCATCACCACCACGAATGGCAAGGGAAGTCTTCTTGACGAAGGTCTTCATCCGGCTCTTCGCGGCGTTGTTGCGATCTCGGCGCTGCCGAGAACGGATTACATCTTTAACGACCGATTTGATATTGGGCATGTAACTTTCTATCCTTTATTGTGTAGTAAGCGCAGAATCTGGTTGTAGCTTCTGCATAAGATCTCGTGCAAAGAGGGAAACTTTTCCCGTCATGGAAGCAAGATTCATCTCCATCAGAACCTTGCCATCAAGGGTAACTCCCTCAGGGACTTCCCGTTGCACATCGGTATTGACCAAGCGAAAGCGCGTGTTCATGCGTGATCCCGCTTGCTCTAAATAGGTTCGTAGCTCTTTGAGAGAGTCTGCGGCTTTTTGAGGTTCCGCCTGGACTTCCGGAGACCAGGAGTAGCCAATCGTGACAACTTTGTTCGCTCCTTTAGAGCCGATAGACGCATCTGGAGGAAGGCCTAGTAGCTCGCCTGCCATGTTCGGAGCATCTCCGTAGGTCTGTGTCTGACGCGGTTGCGCCGCCGCGGCCTTGTTTTCTTCCTCTTGACGAAGCTCACTGTCCGACTTGGGCCGACTCTCGAACTGGGCTCGGTTGAGTAGAACCATCCCACCGAGACAAGCTCCGACGATAACAAGTAGGAGAGGTGTGTTGTTCTTGGGTCTCATGAAGCACTCGCCTCCGGGATTCCGAGCGCTTTTAATTGCTCGCCACCGCCCGCACCCGCGGTAGCAAGTATACGCTCCCGAATGACTTCCATGGGCAACGCTGCCTGCATAACCGCTTCCCGCAGAAACGTCTCCCGATCTTTAGAGAGGAGCAAGTCTAGCACCGAGATGCCTAATGTTTCCGAGATTGCGGCGAGGGCAGGGGAGAGAGCATGGATCTCATCTTCGGCACGGGCACGCTGCATTCCCTGATGAAGCTGTAGCTCTCGGATGGCGTTCTCGACCGGCGCCACGAGCACACTGTACTCATTGACTTTTTCCTGAATCAAACTAGCCACTTCTGAAGACATGCAAAAACCTCACCTTATTTTGGCGCAACGGCTAGTATATCGTAGGGAGGAGATAGCGTCAACCTCCACGAATAATTACTTTGATGCTACAAAAGATACTAGAGCGGGAGCTTGCCAGTGGGTTTTCATCGCTGCCAGGCACCCACATTAAAGGAACACTCCCCGTTCCGGGCGCACTGCTCAACCAGGCGCTCAAGGACGCTCTCGCGAAAAAAGGTGGCCCCATAAAAGGCGTGATGGTAGCGCTTCTCGAAGGCAATAAAGCCATCGCGGTGGTTGCGATCGATCAGTTTCTCCTGCCCAAGACCCTGGAGCTGCCCTTTACTATCGAGCCCCTAGTCGCTAAAGACGGCAAGCTGATCGCGGTGATCGAGCTGGAGCCGCCAGGGGGGCTTGTTGGGGTGCTGATTCCGTTACTGGCAGGACTGATGCCCGGAGTGACGGCCAACGGCACGACGCTGAGCATCGATCTGGGGGCACGGGTGAAAGAGAAAAGTGGGCATGACGTTGCGCCTCTGATCGAGAGCCTGACCCTAAGCACGCGCCGAGGCTTTTTGGACATTGCGTTCTCCCTGCGCGTCCCGGAGGAGAAGGCATGAGAGAGCTGCTAGAGAAGATCTTGTCGGGGGGGGCGAAAGAGCTGGCGGGGCTGGAGATCGAGGGGGTGATCCCGATCCGTCAGGAGCTGATCAATGAGACGATCACTCAGGGGCTGAAACAGGGACTGACCAAGGAGATCGAGCTTCCTAAAGAGGCAAAAGCGCCTGAGGCCTCCCAGATCAATGCGCTTCTGGCTCACGTGAAGCGCGCGGAAGTGACTGCAGAAGACGGTAAGCTGACCATTGCATTTCACGTGAAGGTGACTTCCTGACCTCATGAGTTTTATCACCGAGGGGTTTCTGGCTAGCATTCCCGTGCTGTCTGCCGACGAAGCGGCAGTGGTTCGGGAGCAGTTTAATGACCTAGAGGCGCGGGTGGGGCGGGAGACGGCGCAGATCGGGCTTCTGGATCGGCATCACGATGAGCCGTTTATCGCCGCACTGGCACGACACCCCAAAGTGCTGGAGGCGGTGGAGCGCGCGCTGGGGCCGGATTTCTTTCTTCTGGCGACCCACTTCTTCTGTAAGTACGGCGAGGGTGAAGCGGCATCGACGTTTGTGGCATGGCACCAGGACGTCACCTACTGGGGACTGGAGCCTGCCACGGCGGTGACGGTCTGGCTGGCCATTGACGATGCCGATGAAGAGAATGGGTGCATGCGGGTGATCCCCGGCTCGCATGTTGCCGGGATTCGGGAGCACGCGACGGCCCAACAAGCGGGCAACTTGCTCAGTATCAACCAAGAGGTGCTGGTGACGCAAGACGAAGAGGCGAGCGCGGTGAACCTTCCCCTGAAAGCGGGGTTTGCATCGCTGCACGAGGGCTGCCTGATCCATGGGAGCCTGCCCAATAGGTCAACGCGGCGGCGCTGTGGCCTCACCCTACGCTATGTCCCGACAGAGGTCAAGCAGAGCACGACCAACTCGCAGGGCAAGCGCTGGCACCCCACTCTGGTGCGCGGTATTGATCGGTATAGACACTGGACAGAAGAGTGACAGCTGCGCTAGTGCGCCAGATAGGCCTTGAGGGCGTCTTTCCAGTCCGGCACCACCTCTCGCTATTTGCCTAACACGCAGTCGGGCAGCTAAAGCAGCCCGCTGGTGCGGCAAGAAGGCTAAAGCCCTCTCTGACCCTTGTGGTCAGCGAGGGCTTCTCATTGCTCAGCACGCTTTCTGTGATGCTCATAGCCCTCTCGGAGGTGCTCATGGCCGTCTCCGAGATGCTCATCGTTTGTTCTGACATACTCATGGTGCTCTCGGAGGTGCTCATTGCCAGTTTTGAACAACTCGGGAGGCATTCCCATGAGATCTTCTGGCTCTCACCAGAACTCAGGACTGCCTCCCCATCGAACCGCTTACTTTCGGCGGCGCTTTGCCAGCACCGCAACGCCGCCAAGGGCAAGAAGAACCAGCGTGCCGGGTTCGGGGGCGGCGCTGGAGAGAGCAGGAGAAAATGCCAGGCCGCCAGGTGAGTTCATGTTGCCTGAGATGCTGCTCTGAAAGACACCCGCGGAGTTGAACCTGCTGATCGTATTGTTGCCTAAATTTGCCGCATAGAGGTTTCCCGTGGAGTCGAATGCTACGTCTACGGGGCCATCCAAATTAGTGTTAATATTGCCCTGATACGCGCCTGCTGCATTAAATATACTAATCGTGTTGTCGCCAAAATTTGCCGCATAGATATTGTTACTTGCATCTATTGTCAGGCCGTAAGGGAAGTTTAGGTTGGTGCTGATACTGCTAATAAAGGTACCCGCGGAGTTGAACCTGCTGATCGTATTGTTGCCCGCGTTTGCTGCATAGAGATTACCACTGGAGTCAATGGCCAGGCCTATGACCCCACTTAGGTTGGTGCTGATGCTACTCTGAAAGACACCCGCGGAGTTGAACCTGCTAATGGTATTGTTGCCCGAGTTTGCTGCATAGAGATCTCCACTGGAGTCAATGGCCAGGCCTATGACCCCACTTAGGTTGGTGCTGATGCTACTCTGAAAGACTCCCGCAGCGTTGAACTTGCTGATGGTATCGTTCCCCCCATTCGCTGCATAGAAGTTGCCGCTGGAGTCGAATGCGATCCGAGCGGGGCGATTTAAGTTGGTGCTAATGCTGCTCTGAAAGACACCTGCGGGGTTGAAGATGCTGATCGTATTATTGCCAGAAGCTGAATTTGCAACGTAGAGATTCTGTGCGTGTGCGGTTATTGCGGTGAGTGTGGCGCTACTGAGGAGGGCTAGTGCGGTGAGAGGGATAAGAGAGCGAAGAGTCATTAGGGGTGTTTTACTTTCCTGAGTGTATTGAGCGGATCTTAGGGAACGGGGTACCTGGATGGCGGGGAGCCGATGCTATCCCGATGAACCAACTGGGTGGCTGATGCCATAGGTATTTATACTGAGCAGCCACCTGGAAAGTCTAGGTTGTTCCCGAAAGTGAAACAGAGTTCCCGTTGTTGAAACAGCCTGAACAATCTAAAATAATGGCTGTTATACGTCATGGAGCTAAGTGCGTTTCTCAAAGAGCTAGTACGAAAAACGGAGCTTTCGACCGTTGTGTGTGCGGAGCAGACCGGCGTGAGCCGGACATCGCTCTGGCGCTGGTTGAGCGGCAAGTCCCTTCCGCGTGATATCGAGCTAGAGTCGCTCCTGAAGGTGCTGACAAGTGATCCTCAGATACGTGCACGTGCCTTTACCCTCTTGGAGCAAGCGCGGGGCGGCGGGGTTCTACGGCTCCAGGAAAAAGTCGGGATTCCTCTCTTAGACCGCAGCATTCTCTTGGTGGCTCTGCGTGAGCGTCGCGGCTGGAGCCAGACCTTTGCCGCAGAGCAGGCAGAGATTCCCCGCTCGACCCTGGCAAACTGGGAGCGGGGTGCCAAGTGGCCCAGCACCGACCGCCTCCACACGCTCTGTTTTCACTACCAGGCCACGCACGGCGAGTTCCTGGCGCTCACACTGCCCTTCACCAGTGCCGGAGTGTACCTAGACGAGTCCCTCGACTTGGTTGAGATTCGTCAGCGCTTCGAGCGAGATGCACTGGGGCAGGTAGATCCCATCGCCACCATGATTCTCGCACAGCGCCTCGGCCAGCTCGCGCTAACCGACCCCGAGGCAAAGGCGCTCCTCTGCCGCGCCTACGCTCACCTGGGAAATCTCTTTCCTTTGATACAGACGCGCCCCCGAACGAAGTACTTTCTTGACCTCGTAGCGAAGCTAGAGCCGGAGGGCTCCTCGGAGAACTTCTTTCAGTACACGCTCTCCCTCACACACTTCATACGCGAGCAGTTGATTTATCTTCCCACTGGCCCCAAGGGAGACGAGCTGAAGCGGAAGGTTAAGCCAAAGATTGGAAGGCAGTGTGAGCTTGTCTTGGCGAAAGTCGAGAAATATGTGGAGGACATGCCTCTACCTCTCCAAATTCGCTGGCTCGATCACATGGCTCAAGCTAAGATACAGCAAGGTGATTTCAAAAGCGCGACAAACTTCATTGAGAGAACAGACCGTGTTTTTGAGGAGTCTGGGGATAGTTTTATCTACGGTCGTTTAGCGGAGAGAGTACATCGCTATATGAACATGAAAGAGTACGAAAAGGCAATTAACATGATTCCAACGAGTGGATATAGTGACGAGCTGATTTTTCTCGATTTTAGTTATTTCCGAGCGGCTTGCCTATACCAGCTAGGAAGTGTTCATGAGGGAGTTAAGCTGGCGGAAGACATCTATAGGCGTTTACTGAGTATGCCTGTCCCTTCTCCAGGTTCGATCAGGATGTTAGAGCGTTTTCTCGAAGACCATGCGCTGAGAATGACGATGAAGTCCTAAACGCACGGGGTATCGCATATTAGGTACGCCCGTATAGCGTCTTGCCAGTGGGGGAGCGTGTCCATCCCACGTAGCGCGAGCATCCGTCGCTCCAGGGGCGAGACTTGGGGGCGCTTGGCGGCGGGCTTGGCGGTGGCCACATACTCGGCGAAGGTGGTTGCGAGAACTGGGGTGCTTAGTCCTGCCTCGGCAACAATAAATCGGGCAAACTCAAGAAGTGAGCACTGGCCCGCGTTGGCGACATGGTAGGTTCCTGGAAGGGGATCCGCCGCGAGATCCAGAAGCACACGAGCGAGATCCACCGTGGATGTCGGGCTGATGAGCTGATCTTCCACAAACGTCAGGCTCGGGCGCGACTGTGCGGCTCGCACAATCGTGTCCACCAGGTTCTTGCCGTGCTTGCCGTAGAGAAACGAGGTTCGGGCGATCATGCTGTGGCTCGGGAGAGAGTGGCGGACGAGACGCTCCCCCGCTTCTTTGCTCGCGCCGTAGACACTCTGCGGGTTCACAGGGTCAAACTCGTGGTAGGCACTGCCCTTAGTTCCGTCGAAGACAAAGTCGGTAGAGACTTGGAGGAGCCACGCCTTTGTCTCGGCGCAGACGGCTGCCAGATGGGCCGCCCCCAGTGCGTTAAGCCGCCACGCTGCCTCAGGCTCGCTCTCAGCACCGTCTACATTGGTCCACGCCGCGCAGTTCATCACCGCGTCAGGGCGGTGGCTAGCAAGGCAGGCCTTGACAGCGCTTAGGTTCGTAATGTCGAGCGCCGTGCGACCTGCCAAAGCAACAATGTCGTGGCCTCGGCGCTGTGCCTCGGCCACGACATCACATCCTAGCATTCCCCCTGCGCCCACAATCAGTAGTTTCATAACCTCTCCTCCTCAGCCCTCCTCTCCCGGACGCTCGTACCTCGCTGGGAAAGGAGGGAGCCTCAAAAGCCCCTTTCCCAAGGAGGTACGACTGCCCGGGAGAGGGGTTGGGGAGAGGTCTTACTCCCGCTCGTCCATAGGGACAAACGAGAGACCACGTGGCCCGGAGTAGATTGACTCAGGCCGGATGATAAGGCTCTTAGGCATCTGCTCCAAGATATGGGCCGTCCAGCCACTGGTTCGTCCGACCGCAAACACCGGGGTGAATATCTCCGAGGGAATGTCAACGGCATGTAGAATTAGGGCCGCGTAGAGCTCAACATTGGCGCGGAGCTTGTTGCCTGGCTTGCGCTTCTCTAGCTCATCCACCGTAGTCTGCTCCACGATCTTGATCAAGTCAAGGAGATGATGGTCGCCGGTCTCGTCTGCCATCTTATCGGCGGCATCGGAGAGAAGGGCGGCGCGGGGGTCACGCACTTGGTAGACACGGTGTCCGAAGCCCATGATGCGCTCCTTGCGATCCAGCGCGGCGCTAATCCAAGGCTGCGCATTCTCCGCCGTCCCAATCTCATCAAGCATATCCAGCACGGGGCCAGGGACACCACCGTGGAGCCAGCCCTTGAGCGCCCCAATCGCGCCCGTCAGCGCCGAGACCATGTCCGAGTTTGTAGACTGAATCACGCGGCCTGCAAATGTGGAGGCATTAAACCCATGCTCGGCGACGGCCACTAAGTAGGCATTGAGCCCTGCCACACGCGCCCTGCTCGGCTCCTTGCCCTCTAGCATGTAGAGAAGACCCTCTGCGAGACCGTGTTCGGGCTTAGGGGTGACTAGCTCTAGGCCCTCGCCTAAGCGATACCCGTGCGCAACCACAGCGGCGATCTGCGCCTGAAGGCGCGCCGCACATCGCAGTGCCGAAGGCATGTCCGCGGGAGCATTGATCGGCCAATCCACTGCATCATCGCCAATGGTCAGTGTTGAGACCCCGATCCGCAGAATATCCATTCCATTGGCATAAGGGGCACAGGCCCGAAGTGTTGCCAGGGTGGGTTCTGGCAGCTCACGCGCCGCCGACATCTCCGCCTTGAGGGCATCGTACTCAGCGCGGTTGGGGAGCTTGCCGTGCCAGAGTAAATAGCAGACTTCCTCAAACTCGACATTGCCAGACAGAGAGCTGATATCGTAGCCACGTAGGGTCAGCTTTCCGTTCTGTCCATCTACTTCCGCGATCTCAGTCTTGGCAGCGATAACGCCCTTTAAACCATCGTAGATCTTAGGTTCCGTTGTCTGGGTTTCGGGAGAACTCATGTTTTTCTAAACAATCCTTTTCGGAGGGAATAACCGTGGGATAGTACCCCGGTTCCCATTTTTCTGTCAACGTTATTTCTTGGCGATAGTTGGTGACCAGGCCAGTGAGTGTGCTCGGCCTTTGCGATGGGTGAGGTTCAGCGGGGTGGCCGTGCCGGTTGATGGAATGATAAGAAGGTCACTCACAGATATAAAGGCAAGGGAGCTACTATCGGGCGACCAAGCGATCGCACTCACGGGCTTGTCAAAGATGCGCTGAGGCGGCTCTTGTGCCGCAAGCCCTCCGATAAAGAGCCCTACCTTATCGGCATCACCCTCATTTGCAAAAACACCCACCGTTTGATTGTTGGGAGCGATGGCAAAACCCGTAGGGGCAAAAGGAAATGGGATGGCATTGGCAGGCTTAAAAGAGCTGTCAAAGCGCACCAGAAACGCCTGGCCCTCCATGGCATCGGTCTGTTCGCCAAGCTGGCTCAGGAGTCCCGTGAGCTGCTCGGCGGCAGCCTGTCCTTCCTCCGTGTTCTTGGGGGTAGGAAGCGTGATGGGCTCTTTCAGGGGGGAGCCACTATCAAATAGAACCACAAAACTTCCATCGCTGAGTGCCTGGAACTGAAGCTTTTGGGCGGAACCCAGAAGCGCGAGGGTCTTGTCGTTCTTGAGATAGACCGCCAGCACCTCGCCCCGCTCACGCTTGACAGCGGCAAGAATAATCTCGCCACCATTGGCCACGGCGAACCGGGCGACGCCTCCCTCGGCAAAGAGGGCACCCAGCAGAGCGTTGTCTCGCTTGTCTTGAACCGTCGGGAAGATCGCCGTGGCATCCGAAGCGTCGGTCGTTGTCCTTGCGACTTTTCCGCTATCCAGAAAAAAGAGGTCGCGATCACTGCTAAACAGAGGCAGCTCTTTGGTCGCTGATGTGGTGGTAAGGGTGATGATCTTACGAGCCGGAGCCGCTTCTGTCAGGCTAATTTGGCGCACACTGTCCAAGCTACGGTCCGCGGTAAAGGCAAGGTGCTGGCCGTCTTGGGAGAAGACCACTTCATCTTCCTGTGCGGAGGTATTGGTGAGGCGCGTGGGCTCACCGCCGGTTGCGCTGGCGAGATAGAGGTCCGTTTGCCCGTCTTTTTCCCACGCAAAGGCGATCTTGCCCGCCGTACTGGGAACACCCGCAAAGGGAAGAGGAAAGCCGCGATAACCCCAGAGGGCGAGGCCCCCAAAGATGCCCAGCGCAAGCACGACGAGAAAAAGATTTCGCAGAGTGAATATTTTAGGACGCATAGTGAACTCAATAACCGCGCGCGACGTAGCCACCGAGATAGCCCGTGTAGCCCATTGCCACCGCCGCTAGTAGCGCGACAATAAGATAGATAATATAGGTCTGGCCCGCCTTGCGATCCCAGGTGCTGCGGGCAACCCCAAAATCACTGGTTGCACTTCGCCAAAGAAGTAGCAGCAGCAAGACGATACTGCCGCCTAGGGCGAAGTTACGGTGCCGGAAGAGGTGCTCCGCAGGCTCCGTGACCCATGGGTCGGCCTTGAACCAGCCAAGCTGTCCCCAGAGACCCGAGACAATCGCCGGAACCGAGAGGACAACGGCCACGACAAGTGACCAGAAACCAACCGTGCGCCACTCTTTTTTTCCAAAGAGCTTACTGCCGATATCGAAGGCAACGGAAACAAGAGCGAGAGCGAGAGCGAAGTGGACGCTGGCACCGTGAAGATGTTGCCAGAGCTTTATAGGGTCTTCCTGAGGCATAACACTCCCATGATACAGAACGTGAGCCGGTTAAGCAAAATTCTCTTGCCGAATCTAAAGTTCTAGTTTACAATGTGCGCGTTGCGACTCTGACGTGTGTCGCGACTCTGACGTGTCCGTTTGAGAATGTTTTCAGAAAGGTTTTTGATTATGAAAGTCGCGATCTGTGTTTTTAGTTTACTGTGTATGCCTGGTCTTGTGTCGGCACAATCAGGCCCTCCTGGTGGTGGCTCTCAAGGAGGCGGATCTGGTAGTGGTTCAGGTGGAGGGAGCGGTACCGGAGGGGGAACTACGATTCCATCTTTCCCTGGTAACTTTAGCGCTGGCCCGATTCCTACGATGTCTCTAAGTGACCGTGTACTGGCCGAATGGGTACCTGGCGATAAAATGATGCCAACGCAAATGAGTGGTTCTAGTCCTGTTGGTTTCCCCAATCCACCTATGAGTGTTGTTCCGAAAGCTTCATATGATATTAAATGGCAATTGTTAGATCGAAATAGCCCTACTTTAGTGCCTATGCATGGCCTGAATTGCCTTGCCAATATACTATCAGGTACAGGAGCAACAGGAGGGTGGGATGGTAACGACCCTGGAGCAACAATACTGATCGATGGTACAACTGCTGGAGGTTATGCTTCGCCATCAGCAGGTATAATGGTTGGTTTATAGTCCTCGTCAATTAGATTGATAGTATCCACAGTGCCGAAAACAAGAGCGAGCCAAGGTATCCGGAATAGCCGACAAAGCATCGGCAAGCGCTTGCTCGCGACCAGCGTCCTCACGAGGGCCAGCACGTCGAATCAGG